>JANQOD010000222.1 GCA_028289745.1 Allomuricauda sp.
AAGCGATTGTTAATCCCATAATTACCTTAAGCTATATTTGAAAATCCAACCCAAAATTTTTACGCCTGCAAATATAGTACCTTTTACCGTACCTGACACTTTTGACACCCCAATTCTTTTTTTATATCGCACGGGCACCTCTTTGTAGGTCAGTTTTTTACGTAGCGCCTTCAGCTGCATTTCGACCGTCCATCCATAGGTCTTGTCTTTCATCTGCAGTTCTCTGAGCTTTTCGTACTTGATGGCCCTAAACGGACCTAGATCGGTATATTTCGCTCTAAAGAACAGCCACATCAAAAAAGTGGCGAGCCAGTTGCCAAAGACCTGTTGCGGGGTCATCGAACCAGGCTCTCGCAATTCTTTTTTTCTTGCCCCGATGACAAAATCGATGTTTTCATCCAATATGGGGGCGACCACTTTTTCCATTTCCTCTGGATAATCAGAATAGTCTCCGTCGATAAATACGATGATATCTGGGTGTTTGGATTGTTTCTCGATGTACTGCATGCCCTTCAAGCATGCAAAACCATAACCACGTTGGCTTTCGGTCAGTACCGTAGCGCCTGCATTTGTTGCTTTTTCAAGGGTATTGTCGGTTGAATCGTTGTTCACCACAATGACTTCTGAAACAAAATCAGGAACCTCTTCAACGACCTTGGCTATGGAATCACCTTCGTTGAAAGCAGGAATGATGACCTTGATGTCGGGCATGGAAGGATTTTGGTGTAAAAATCGATTATTTTTTGTTCACCAACTGCATCAAATCGACATCATTGCCCAATAGTACTTGGTTACTGTCGATTCGCCCTTTCAAGGGTCCGTTTTCAAGTTTCAGAACGCCCCTCGGGCAAACGGCCGAACAGATGCCACAGCCCACACAGCTTGAACGTACGATATTTTCACCTTTTTGTGCATAGGCCCTCACATCGATGCCCATTTCACAATAGGTCGAACAATTGCCGCATGAAATGCATTGCCCGCCATTGGTAGTGATCCTAAATCGAGAGAACAAACGTTGTTGGAAACCCAGTATGGCCGCCATAGGGCACCCAAAACGACACCAAACCCGATTACCGAATATGGGATAGAACCCTGTGCCGATAACCCCTGAGAAGATGCTTCCTATCAGAAAAGAATACGACTTGCGCAGCGTTTCAGATTTGAAGAGAAATACATTGCCATCACCACTTAAAAAATGCATGCCAATTAATGCCATGATAACAACAAAATAGCCGATGGCCCCATATTGTGCGTCTTTCTGTAATTGTTTTCTCTTGAAAAGCATCACCCATCCGAAGACCAAGGTGAGCAGTACGGCCACACCGATAAGAAAGGTACTTTTTGTCAACCAATATTTACTGGTGTCCGTCCCTAGGTAAGAATAAATGACCGCTGTGGTCATTAGTGTCACGAATACCACGACACTGTGTACCACCCAGCGCTCGATTCTCCAAGCTTTCATCGATTTGTCGCTCAATTGTCTAAAAGGATCACCTGCTGTTTCGGCCAAGCCACCACAGCCACACACCCATGAACAATACCATCGCTTACCGAAGCGATAGGTCAGGATCGGACTGATGATAAAAATGGTGGCGACACCAAAAATCAACATGGCGAAACCAATATCGCCAGAGCTCAAAAAGCCCTTTATCCGGTATCCTTCAAAATTATAATAGTTCAACGGCCACATATTCTTTAGGTCATAATAGGGTAGACTTCCTCCGTTCAACAAGGAGCTCCCATTCAAACGAGCCATCAATTCAGGAATAATAAAGGCAAAGGCCGTTTGAAAGAACATGACACTAAAAGTTCTGATTCTTTCGTACTGGTTATGGCGGTATTTCCATAAGAACTTGATCCCAAAAGCCAAGATCGCAATGGTATAGAGCGTACCGTAAACGAACCATTGACTGGCAGGGTTTCCGCTCAATGCCTTGCTCAATGGGTCAAATAGACCGATGACACCTTTGTTGTCACCACCACTCACCAAACCCAAATATTCGGGGTAGAAATACAGAATGATGTAGAATCCGGTAAGGGCAATACCGGCAATCCAACCCCAAAAACCTTGGCTTGAAATGGACTTGAACCAGACACCGTCATTTTTTATGCCCGGCTGTTTGTGCAGATAGGCATCACTCGAAAACCAAATGGTTCCGCCCAGAATACTTGCCAATGCTATAGAAAGCCAAAGTGCCTTGCTCGGAAAAGTCACATTGAATGCGGCCAAAAGAACGATGGCCAGCCCGAACATGCCGACCAGGGTCGCCAATTTTTGATTTCTACTTAGGGTGACCGGAGGTTGGCCGGTCAGTGCCATACTTCTATCATAAGTGCTCATTTGTAATCAGTTGAGTTGAAATATTCTTTTACTATTTTTCTTTTTTGCCGTAATGGATTTTCCGAAATCTGAATTGTATTTTGATACAATGCCCACCTCATACTGTTTGTAGAACTCTGGGTCAAAGTTTGCATCGACCAAATGCTCCATGACATAATCGACATCGCGTTCTTCGGTCAGCCAGCGATCAAAGATCTCATGCCGCATGCGGATCCCGAATGTGTTGATGCCCAAAAACAGCTTGTTTTCCCCATGGAATGCAACAGTGATACAGATCTTCTCGGTGTCATGCCTCCAATGAAATTGTTCTTCATGTTCTTTTTTTCCCCTGGCCCCAAAAACCCAACCGTAGGTCTGGTATTCGATATCAAAAAACTTTGCTGAGTTGAACCAGTGACCCGGCTTGTATTCGATTCGGTTACCACAGATGGTCTGGGCCACTGTTTCGCCCATCATACGACCCGTGTACCAAACCGCTTCAATGGGTCTTCTGTTGCCAATGGCCTCACGCTGTTCGGCACAGTCGCCAATGGCATACACATCTTTTATGTTGGTCTCTAAAAAACGATTGACCTTGACCCCACGGCCCAATTCGATACCTGAATCTTTTAGAAAATCGACATTTGGTGACACTCCAGCGGTCAACCCCACAAAGTCACAGGGCAGTTCTTCGCCCGTTTCTTGAATGATCACCGCCTTGACACGGTTATTCCCATCCGATACAATTTCCTTTAGGTTCGTGCCCAATCGCAGATCGATATGATGCTCGCCAATATGTTCATTGATCATCTGTGACTCGCCCTCTGGTAAGACCCCGTTCCAAAAACTGCTTTCCCTTACCAAAAAGGTGACGGGAATATCACGACTGCGCAGCATTTCAGCCAGCTCAATACCTATCAACCCGCCACCTACGATGACGGCACGTTTGCATTTTTCCTTATTGGGCGCGTTTACTTCCAAAAGGTCAAGGTCTTGTTTTGAGTAGAGTCCTTGCACCCCATGTAGGTCCTGTCCGGGCCATCCAAACTTGTTAGACTTTGAACCGGTCGCAATGACCAGTTTATCGTAATGGAAACTTTTGGTGTTATCGACCAAAAGCTTCTTGTTTTCAGTATCGACCTCTGTCACATATCCCCGAACAAGTTCGATGCCGTTCTTTTGCCAAAACCAGTCTTCATAGGGTTTGATGTGCTCGAACTTCATATGGCCCATGTATACGTACATGAGTGCCGTTCTAGAAAAAAAATGATCGGTCTCGGCAGAAATGATAATGATCCTTTTGTCGGAATGCTTTCGAATATGGCGTGCGGCCGTAACACCTGCAATACCATTTCCGATGATAACAATGTGCTCCATTGATTTGCTATTGGTTGAAAAATGTGTCGTTTTTAAAGATAGAAACTTAACAGTGACCTTTTATTTAGAAAGAATTTAAATTTTTGATGGTCGTGTAAGGATGTTGCCCAAGAACCGAACAGGCAGCTCGTTGGTTTACAAAAGCTTAAACATTTCATAAAAACATACCCTACATTGTATGTCTTTGATATTGGGCACGACCCATAGGCCGAAAAGATGTTTCAAAACTAGTTCGATGGATACAAAAAAGGTACTGGCCACGATGATTGCATTGGTTTCTTTTCAGGTTGGAATTGCCCAAAGTACGGCCGATTTTTTCTCAAAGACGAATGCTTTTCTGAAAATACACGTGAAAAACGGAAGAGTTGATTATGGGGCCATAAAAGATAACCCGGGCCATTTGGACGAGATTTTACGATCGGCACAAGATATTTCAGTCGCAAAAAGTGATTCAAACACCTATCAAGCTTTCTGGAACAATGCCTACAATCTTTTGGTAATCAAAGAAGTGGCTGAAAACTACCCGGTAAAATCCCCATTGGATATCAATGGCATTTTCGATACGACAAAACATCAGATCGGCGGTGAGCACATTACCTTGAATGCTATCGAAAACCGCTTGTTGCGGGGTAGTTTTTCAGATGAGGCGCGATTTCATTTTGTATTGGTCTGTGCAGGGCTGGGATGCCCTCCCATCATAAACGAAGCCTATCTCCCCGACGCATTGGAGGGCCAATTACAACGACAGACAGTGCTCGCCCTCAACGATCCAGATTTTGTGAAGGTAAAGAACGACAAGGTGCTACTTTCGCAAATCTTTGATTGGTACAAAGAGGATTTCATTACGGACGGAAAGACCGAGATCGATTTCATCAACCAATTCAGAAAAGAGAAAATAGCCCCCGATAAGGGTATTGGGCACTATAGCTATGATTGGCGTTTGAACGACTTAAATTAATCTTAAAATCACCATTAAGTTTTTGTGATACATTATTTTAGAAGCCTAAACCATTCTAGTGAAAAATCTTTGGCTTCTTCTTTTATGGCTTTTGCAGTTGAGCTGTAGCAGTCAAATTCAAGAGAAAATCAATGGGGTGAGCTTTGTAGGCTCAAGAGAAAAGGTCGATCAAACCCATATCGATCCCGTGGTGGCCGTCAATGCCAACTATGCTGCCGTAATGCCGTTTGGTTTTGTTCGTAGTCTCGGTTCGCCGAACGTTGTTTTCGATACGGATCGCCAATGGTATGGAGAAACACGGGCAGGTGCCAAACAATATATTGACCTTTTGCGGAAGAATGGAATAAAAATCATGCTCAAGCCACAAATATGGGTTTGGAGGGGAGAGTTTACAGGTGATATGATGATGCAGTCTGAAACGGATTGGAAGACGCTTGAGGAGACGTATCGTAAATTTATTGTCACCTTTGCCAAATTGGCCGAAGAAACAAAGGCCGAAGTGTTCTGTATTGGTACCGAGTTGGAAGAATTCGTGAAGTACCGCCCTGATTATTGGAAGCAATTGATAGCCCAAGTGCGGGAAGTCTACAAAGGAAAGTTAACGTATGCCGCCAATTGGGATGAGTACCCCAGAACTCCTTTTTGGGAACAGTTGGACTTTATCGGAATTGATGCTTACTTCCCTTTGTCGGAAAGTGAGAATCCTACCCCTGAAGAACTACAAATAGGCTGGGAAAAGTGGAAGGTTTCAATGATGACCTTTTCAGAAGAAAAGGAAAGACCCATACTTTTCACTGAATTTGGGTATCGCAGTATGGATTATACAGCCCATAAGCCCTGGTTAGTAGATTATAACAAAGTGCAGGTCAACCTTGGGGCGCAGGCCGATGCATTAAGGGTCATTTTCGAAGAGTTCTGGTCAGAAGATTGGTTTGCAGGCGGGTTTGTGTGGAAATGGTTCATTCACCATGACAGGTCGGGTGGGGCCAATGATAATCGGTTTACCCCGCAGAACAAACCGGCAGAAGAGGTCATCAGATCGTTTTACCAGAATTTATAGTGCTGTTGATTGGTCGGTTAAAAAATAGAAGTACGATTTTTTTGGCAGCGGTTATTTTTTTTTGACTTTTGTACTACCATTCATCCGCTACAAATTTGTTATGTCACGGCGCTTTTTGTTTTTTTCGACGATTATCTTTCTTTCAGGCCACCTTTGGGCACAAGATTCGCTGTTGACCGTAGTGGCAGAATCTGGTGATGGCATTTTTTCGATCTTGAGAAAACAAGGGGTGCATCCAAAGAAATACTATGAGACGTTTTTGAAGCTGAACGAAGAACACATTAAGAACGGAAGCGAATTAAAAGAAGGATGGGCCTATAAGATTCCTGATGCGCCAGATTCCTTTAAAAAGATGGGCCGGGCCATATCGTTGCCCAGTGGTGATGAAACCTCCCTTTTTGGAACCGAACTTGCAAAATTGGATTTAAAGAGCGAAGAATTAAAGGGTGCGGTATATTATCTAATCGTTGAAGATAGTGGTCAAAACCAAGATTTTATTTCAACCATCGCCACAAATTTGGCCAGTAGATTGTTGGTAAACGGAGCCAAGGTATATGTTATCAAAGTGGTGGATGGGGCATTGCAAAAAAATGAGATGGCGCTGTCACAACAATATGTAGATGCGGTGAACAAGAGATACCTTAAAAACCAGGGAAAATATCAACGGCTGTTGTTGTTGCGCTCAAACGGTACATTGCAGGGCAAAAATCTCGATTTGGCGTTTTACCATCATGATGGCAGCAATGAAGGGCAAAGGTTGGCAGATAATCTTGAAATGATTTTTGCTAAGAACAGCAAAAAGGTGGTTGCGGTCGAAAATTCGCAAGATGTTCTTAAGAAAAAAGGCAATCTTTTCTTGGCAAAAAACATTCTGCCGGCAATAACCGTGCTTTACATTTCCGATTCAAAAAACAAGTCCAAAGAAGGAAAACTGATTGTCAGAAAAGACCAGAAGGCGTTGACCCAGATGATTGCCAAAGGGATGTTTCAAGACTATGCCGATCTCGAAATAAAAGAATGAACAGTGCTTTTCAATTGAACCCGTCAAACTACTTTTTTTGCTTTTTCTTGCTTCCGATGTTGGTTGTCGCACAAGACTCGCTGCGAATAGTGGTGGCAAAGCCGGGTGATGGGATCTATTCGCTGCTTAGGGAAAATGGAATCAATCCCACTAAGTTCTACAATCAGTTTGTAGCGCTAAACGATGGAAATTTGGGCGAAGACGAGGTTTTGTACATGGGGCGCACCTATTTTCTGCCCGATACCTTATCAGTTCAGAAAGTTGACAAAATACAAGATGAGATCGAATACCCCATTTTTGGTGAAAATTTCGCCAAGGTCGATTCTATAAGCAATCGACTGGGTGATACCGTTTATTATTTGATCTCGGGCCATGGCGGTCCAGACCCGGGTGCTGTCGAAAGATATAATGGCAAATTGATAGCCGAAGATGAATATGCCTATGACGTGACATTGCGTTTGGCCCGTGAATTGCTGTCCCATGGTGCAGAGGTGCACATTATTGTTCAAGATGGCAATGATGGTATACGCGATGACCGGATCCTTGAAGTAGATAAGGACGAAATCGTCATTCCCGACCAAACTATTCCACTGAAACAATTGGCGCGTTTGAAACAGCGAACCGAAGCGGTCAACGATTTGTATTCAAAGAACCGTGGCAAGTACCAACGATTGTTGGTCACCCATGTTGACAGTCGAAGCCGGGGCACTAATATCGATGTGTTCTTTTACCACCATGAGAAAAGTAAAAACGGTAAAAGACTGGCCGAATGCATACATCAAACATTTTTGAGAAAGTACAGAAAGTTTCAACCCAATCGGGTCTATAATGGCACCTTTATGGAACGGAGCGGCCTGTACGTGGTCAAGAATACGCTTCCTGCAATGGCCTATATCGAGATAGGGAACCTTAAGAGCAAAAAAGACCAGCGCCGTATTTTAGATCCAGACAATCGGCAGGCATTGGCCAAGTGGATATCAGAGGGCATTCTCTTAGATTATGAGTCTTCGAAAATAGGTACATCAAAGTAATTTTTTTGAATAGTAGCTGTACAGTTCATCTGGCCCTGCACCCAAATAGTTCTTAAGATGTATTATGGCAAAGTAGAACTGTACCCTCAGCCAGCCCTTTTGCCTATATTTTCTGGCCGAGGTGATTACATGTTGGGGCAAGACCTTGAAATGGGTGTGTTTGTACAATCTGCCGATAAACTCACTGTCTTCATAAATCATGTAATCTTCATTGAATCCGCCGTTTCTAAAAAATGTCTCCTTGGTAACGAAAAGTGATTGGTCACCACCACGGCATAGGGTGTGGTTGATTCTTGAGAGCCAGGCAAAAAAGCGCAGAACGGGATTTTTACTGTCGAATCGCATACGAAAACAGCCAGATTGACTCTCTTGCCCAACAGCTTGTAAGATGAAAAGATCGAAATTCTTTGGCGGCAGGGTATCGGCGTGTAGAAAGTATAAGATGTCGCCTGCTGCCTTTGAAGCTCCCAAGTTCATTTGACTTGCCCTACCGCATTTGCCCTTATGCACTGAGGCGCCATACTTTAGAGCGGTTTGAACGGTCTGGTCGGTACTTCCCCCATCGATGACAAGAATCTCGGCGATGTTTTTTTTATGACTGGTCTGATGTAGGTGTTGCAGCAGACTCCCGATTAATAAGGCCTCATTAAGCGTAGGTATGACAATGCTGATTTTTGGGCTAGTCATTCTTTGAAATTGTATCAAACATTATCAATAGTGGCAAAAAATAAAAGAACCTTACGGAAATCCCTCCATTTAAATTGCAAATCAAAGTTCTTCGATCAACCCTTTGAACAATTTGATCATTTTGGGCTCTGTCTTGGCGGCTATCTCGATAATCTCTTGAATGTTGATGGGTTTCAGGTCATCGGGGTCGCATTCGTCGGTAAGCACCGAAACAGCTACAATGGGCAATCGTAAATGATTGGCCACAATGACCTCGGGCACAGTGCTCATGCCCACGGCATCGGCACCCAAAATTTTGAGCATACGGTACTCTGCCCTCGTTTCCAATTGTGGGCCAACGACTGAAACATAAACACCTTTTTGCAAAGAAATCGATTCCCTTTTGGCTATCGCTTCAATTTTAACGCGCATTTCAACATCATAGGGTTCGCTCATATCAACAAAGCGGTCTCCAAATGCTGTTACATTTTTGAAAGCCAAAGGTGAGCTGCCCTGTAGGTTGATATGGTCTTCAATGAGCATGATGTCTCCTTTTTTGAAATCGAGGTTGATGGCACCTGCAGCATTTGAAATGAAAAGTCTCTTGATGCCCAGTTGGTGCATGACCCTGATGGGGTAGGTGATATCCAAGAAATCATAGCCTTCATATAAGTGGAAACGCCCCTGCATCACGACTACCTTTTTGCCCGCAATGGTACCGTAGATCAACTTGCCCGAATGAAACTCGACCGTGGCCAAGGGAAAGTACGGAATATGGTTGTAGTGTGCCACAATGGGATCTTCAATTTCATCGACCATTTGACCCAGGCCCGTGCCCAGCACAATACCGATATCTGGCGTATCAAACCCTTTTGATCTTAAATGGGCGACCGATTCGTCCAATTGTTTTTGCGTCATTCTTGCATATGTTTTAAAAAAGGTTTGAAAACTTCGATGTCTTTGATGTCTTCGTACAAATCAACATCATTTCGTTCTTCGAGCAAAGTGATTTGATCATTTTTTAAATCGATCAACGTAGCTTGCAGTACACTTTCAGTACCCCACGCCTTGTTCTTGAACAACTTGGTGTTCATTTTTTTCATTCCCAACAGATAATAGCCCCCATCATGGGCGGGTCCGATTACATAATCGGAATCATCCAGAGCATCAAATGCTTTATTCAGATCGGCTTCCGATAGCTCGTACATATCGCTACCGATGACGATGATTTTTTCAAATCTATCATCAAAACCGGTTTGAAAGGCATTTTGCATGCGCTGGCCCAAATCGTTTCCCTGCTGTAGTTTTTTGGTATAATTGCCATCCTTCCAAATATCATCAACCCAAACGTCTTCAGAGTAATAGACCCGTTTCTCGACCCTTAGATTTTGGGTGATTTTCTGCGTGTGCCGCAATAAAAAAAGGTAAACCTCAAGAGCGGCCTTGTCGCCAATGGTCTTTGCCAGACGGGTCTTACATTTGCCGAGTTCAGGGTTTCGGGTGAAAATAAGGACTAAGCTCTTTGGATTGTTCATCGATTAATTTTCTACAGATCACATGAGATTACGTTTTAGTCAGAAAGCTAAGCATTTGTTTACATTTTTGGTTGAAGGTTAGCGGGTGTAAATGTACTGTTTTCGAATATTTTTGAATAAGGGATATAATTGTGATACCTTTTGGGGGTACTATTGACCGTATTAAAAAATTGT
>JANQOD010000265.1 GCA_028289745.1 Allomuricauda sp.
CTTCCCCAGTATGTTGAAGGCCCATGGTGACTTTGTATTACCCGAAAATGTGCCGGCCAACGAGTTTTTGAATTTAGAGGGCAACAAACTTTCGACCTCCAAAAACTGGGCGGTGTGGTTGCATGAGTACCTAGAAGTGTTTCCCGATATGCAAGATGTGCTGCGGTACACCTTGACCGCCAATGCCCCCGAGACCAAAGACAATGATTTCACCTGGAAAGATTTTCAAGCCCGAAACAACAACGAACTGGTCGCCATTTTTGGTAATTTCATCAACCGGGTAACGGTCTTGACCCATAAATACCACGGTGGTGCGGTGCCAGCACCCAATGGCTTCACCGATTTGGACAATGACACGTTGAAAGCTTTACGGGAGTTTCCCGAACGATTAAGCGATTCATTGAACAGGTACCGTTTTCGAGAGGCCAGTCAAGAACTGATGAACCTGGCCCGCTTGGGCAATAAATACCTTGCCGACGAAGAACCTTGGAAACTCATCAAAACCGATGAAGAACGGGTAAAGACCGTCATGTATGTCGCGCTACAAATCGCTACAGGCTTAGCGGTGCTTAGCGAACCCTTTTTACCGTTCACCTCGCAAAAGCTCAATACCATACTCAATATCAAATCAGGCACCTCGTCTGCGCTAGGCACAGGCCCTGTCAAGACCTCTTGGAACGAGATTTCCACCAAAGAGACCCTGCTTCCGCCTTGTCACCAGATCAACAAAAGCGAACTGCTCTTCAGAAAGATCGAAGACAAAGAAATCGAGGCCCAACTCGCCAAATTGGAGGCCACCAAAAAAATAAATGCCGCAACCGGACAAAAAAATACGATCATGCCACAAAAAGATACGATTGCCTATGATGATTTTGCCAAGCTCGATATGCGGGTGGGCACCATTGTCGAAGCCGAAAAGATGCCCAAGGCCGATAAGCTGTTGGTCTTGAAAGTCGATACGGGGCTTGATACCCGAACCATCGTCTCTGGCATTGCCGAAAGTTTCAAACCTGAAAACATCGTGGGCAGGCAAGTGACCGTTCTGGTGAATCTCGCCCCCCGAAAATTGCGTGGCGTAGAAAGCCAGGGCATGATTTTGATGGCAGAAAGTGCTGATGGTAAATTGGTGTTTGTGAATCCTGATGAAGACGACGTAGATAACGGCATGACCATTGCCTGATCATAATGGCCTCATTCGTTACTGGCCCGCTTCAACCGATCGTTGATGGTGATGCCCAAACCTTCTTCGGGCAATCGCTCGGCAATGATCACCTCCAATCCAGCAGTATCGAGCTGGTGCAGGGCATCGAACAGATTTTGGGCAGCCTCCTTTAGATCTTTGGTTTTTGAAAGTGTTTTGACAATCGTTGCCTTTGAGTGGGCATCTTTATAGAAAGACAGTACCCCTACCTTTTGGTGCCCGGTTTTCGACAGGGCCTTTTCCACATCATCGGTAAGCACCAATTTTGTTCTGGGCGAATAGTGCTTGAACAACATTCCCGGTGCTTCGGGCGCCTTCTCGTTCCCTAAATGCAATTTCACAGGCCCTACATAGTGTTCAATGGCCTCTATGGTGATGCCCCCCTTTCGATAGACCACAGGCGTTTCGCCTTCAAACCCCACAATGGTCGATTCGAGGCCCACCGTGCAGGGGCCTCCATCTAAAACGGTAACGGCATCCCCAAAATAATCGGCTACATGTTGTGCCGAGGTGGGACTGACCCGCGTAAACGGATTGGCGCTCGGGGCCGCCAACGGAAAATCCAGCCCCTTCAACAATCGCAATGTCAGTTCATGGTTCGGCATACGAATGCCCACGGTTTCTTTGCCCGCAGTGATCAAATCGCTAACCGCGTCTTGTTTGGGCAATATCAAGGTAAGCGGACCGGGCCAAAATCGTTCGGCCAGCTTTACCGCATTTTCGGGAAGCTCTTTGGCCAGGGAAGCCATCTGGTCAATACCATGTACGTGCACGATCAATGGATTGAAGCGTGGCCGGCCCTTGATCTCAAAGATTTTTTTCACTGCCGATTCGCTATATATATTGGCCGCAAGGCCATAGACCGTTTCAGTGGGTATGGCCACAGGCTCATCTCGTCGCAATAGCGCTCGGCACCGCTCCAAATCTGTGGTAATCACACTCTTCATCGGCAGCAAAGGTATGACAGCTTACTCAATGCGCAAGAATGCCCTACCCCCCATTTCATCGGAAAGTCCCATATTTGAAAAAAAATTGCGACAGATTGCTCAAGATTGCCCATCACCCCATGTATTGCCACCCATTGCCCAAGAAACATCGATTTCCGATGATAAAATATGAGTTGTTGCCCGAACAGCTACTTCATGAGGGCACTTGTATCGGCGATAATTTCTATCGCCCAAAACTACCCGATGATGACGATATTCTTGCAGCACACGATAGCGGATACTACCAAAAACTGGTCAATTTGGCACTCAAGCCCAGTGAAGTGCGAAAAATCGGTTTTCCGCTTTCCGATGCATTGGTACAGCGTGAGCGCATAATCGCAGATGGCACTATCAAGGGGTGTTCGTTTGCCCTTAAGTACGGTATCGCCATGAACATTGCCGGGGGCACGCACCATGCCTACAGCGATCGAGGCGAGGCCTTTTGCATGCTCAATGACCAGGCCATCGGGGCCAGGTATTTACTGCGAACAGGTCTGGCCAAGAAAATAATGATCGTTGATCTGGATGTTCACCAAGGCAACGGCACCGCTGAAATTTTTCAACATGATTCCGCTGTCTTCACTTTTTCAATGCATGGTCAAGGCAATTACCCTTTCAAAAAAGAAACGTCAGATCTTGACATACCCCTGAAAAAAGGCACCGATGACAAAGCTTATCTTTCCATCTTAAAAGAAACGCTTCCTAAATTGATCGATCGAACAGCACCTGATTTTATCTTCTATCTCTGTGGTGTCGATGTGTTGGCCACCGATAAATTGGGCACCTTGGGCATGAGTCTTGAAGGTTGTGCGGCCCGTGACCAATTTGTGTTGAAAATCTGTAAAGCGAACAGAATTCCCGTACAGTGCAGCATGGGCGGTGGTTATTCCCAAGACATCAAGACCATCATTGAGGCCCATGCCAATACGTACAGGTTGGCACAGGGTATATGGTTTTGAAATAATTTCGTTTTTCGGTAACTTGAAAAGAAAAAAGCAATGAAAAATTTTAGGTTTTTTCTATCGTTCTTCCTATTTCTAAATCTGCATGTCCATTCCCAAAAGAACATACTCGACAGCTTTGAAGCATATGCTGAACTACCAAGGGAAGTGGTATATGTTCATCTGAACAAAACCATATTCATTCAAGGAGAAGATATCGGTTTTCAAGCCTATGTCTCTGAAAAAGGGACCCAAAACCTTTCAAAAGAAACAAATAATCTTTACTGCGTGATCAAAGATGCCGATGACCAAGTCGTCAAAGAACAACTCATTAGGGTAGAGGATGGTTTCGCCCATGGCAACTTTTCGTTGGACAGTATTTTTCAAACCGGTGAGTATCGCTTCATTGCTTTCACCAACTGGATGCGGAACTTTTCAGAAAAAAATCACTTTGAAGAACGTATTACCATTATCGATAAAGATGTTCCTTTTGATGATCGACAAAAGAACACGCCTAGTCATGACGCCCAGTTTTTGCCAGAGGGCGGGCATGCCGTTGCAGGGGCAGAAAACACGTTCGGTGCCATCATCAAAGACCACAATGGCTTTGGCATAGGCTTTATCACGGGTATCATACTTGATTCTAATGACCAACAGGTGACCGACTTCAAACTTGACCAATTTGGGGTCGGGCGCTTTTCTTTTGTGCCCAGACCCGATCTTTCATATCGGGCTTCCTTTATGGTGGGCGGTAAGAACCTTGAAGTACCCATAAGCCCGATCAAAAAGAAAGGGGTCGTGATGCAATTGACCGATTTAAAAAGCAGCGTAGGAATCACTTTCAGTTCGATGGGCATAAAGGAGAACCTGTTTACCCTTGCACTGAACAACGGCAAGGATATAAAAGCGGTGGACGTAGATTTTTCAGGTTCAAAAAAGCAGGTCAAAATATTCAAAAAGGGAGATTTATATAAAGGTTTGAATATTTTTACCCTTTTTGACAAAAATGGAAATCCGCTGTTAGAGCGCCTGTATTTCAATTTTGATGGGCTCAATTTCGCGACGGTGAACAAGAACGTAAGCTGGCAGTCTGATACCGATTCGCTTATCATAACCATTCCGACAATCGCTGCAAATCCTGAAAAAGCCAACAGGCTCAGCGTTTCGATACTGCCTGCGGAGACCAAGGCCTATGGAAGTGCCCATAACCTAGCCTCTTATCTGAACATTTCGCCATATATCAAAACACCCATAGAAAATGTACGCTATTATTTCAGGGAGGTGACAGCAAAGAAAAAGTTTCAGTTTGATAATGTTTTGTTGACACAGGGCTGGAGCAGCTATAGTTGGAACACCATCTTTAACAAAGCACCAAAATATCTTTTCGATTTTGAAAAGGGGATTTCCATAACAGGAAATGTCAATAAAAATTCTGGGACCGACCTTTACATCGCACCTTTAGAAAACCATGATTTTGAAATGTTGTCGGTTATCGAGGGACAAGACACGTTCAGAAAAGACTTTCTTTTCCCATATCAAGATGAAACATTGTCGATTTCTGAGATCACTTCCAAAGAAAAAGCAAGAAAGGCAAAGCTCTATATGCAGTTCAAACCCAGTGCGATACCGCAAGTTGCATTCGATAAAATTCCATCACAACAGAACGAGGCCTTATTCAATCTTTATTCTGAAAAAAATGATCTCAAAAGTTTTATGGGCTTTGATGAAACAATAAAATTAGATGAGGTTGTTCTCGAAGAAGATTATAGAAAGCGGAGGATAGAAAAACTCAAAGACCGCTCTTGGGGCCAGATTTATGCCTTTGAAAAAGATGACTGGCGCAGACAATTGTATTTGAGTACATTTCTAAGCCAATATGGATATGTGGTTTACGATGAACTAGGCGTTTTCAATATAGCAGCCATGAATCCGGCTACACCCAGCAATAATAACCCGCTTGTTTACCTCGATGATGTATTGCTCAGTAGCTATAATGTGCTTTCACGATTTAGAATGGACGTCATTGATTATATAGAAATCAACTGGCACGGTACCGGAGGTGGACTGTGGAGCGGTGCGGGCATCATAAAAATCTATACTGACCCCTCTTTGGCAAATACAACAAATTTAGAGAAACCCTATAACCATATTACGATACCACTTGCATTTTCTAAGCCAAAAAGATTCTACAATCCTAAGTATTGGAACTACGGCGGTGCCATTTTCAAAAAATATGGCGCAATCGATTGGCATTCAAACCTGAAAGTGGGTGCCAATGGTACCATCTCTTTTAAAATACCGGATTTGGGACAAAACCAAATCAAGTTTTTTCTCGAGGGCATTGTAGACGACAATCAGTACGTTTCAGAAAGTTTAGAGATAAATTTTTAAGAATTTCCATTTTTGCCTTAAGGCAATGTATCATTACCTGCCCCCTTACAAAATACCGGTCACTGATAAATTGGCCCCAGGGCATGGATTTGAAAGGCGGTACGGCCCGTGACCAATTTGTGTTGAAAATCTGTAAAGCGAACGGAATTCCCGTACAGTGCAGCATGGGCGGTGGTTATTCCCAAGACATCAAGACCATGGTCGAGGCCCATGCCAATACGTACAGGTTGGCACAGGAAATTTATTTTTAGCTTTACAGTTTCATAACATACCCTCTCCCCAATGAAGACTGTTTATCTGGCACTTTTTACTTTGCTTTCTACGGCTATTTGTGCCCAAGGGCCTGAAAGCGCTAAACAGAAGACCCTATGGAGCGATTTCACCTATGACATGGGCAACGTTTTTGGCGGTATGGGCCACTCGTATAGCAGGCCCTTTCACTGGAAAGGGAACGATTGGGCAAATTTTGGGTATCTCTCTGGGGGCACCCTTCTGCTGGCCGCCATCGATGATGAATTTGACACCTGGGCAGACGGCTTTCGTGATGATGTGCCCGGGTTTATTACCGATTATGGGCACAAATATGGCAACCCGAACAACAATTATATGCTTACGGGGGGTGTCTATTTGGTCGGCCTGTTCACCAAAAATGAGAAGCTCAGGCGAACCGGGGTGCTACTGATCTCGTCGGCCACTGCAGGGGGACTTTTACAACAGGTCAGCAAACGGATCATCGGCCGGGCCAGACCCAGAAGTGG
>JANQOD010000297.1 GCA_028289745.1 Allomuricauda sp.
ATTGACCGATTGTATCATCTCGCTTATGCGGGTCACCATTCGCTTGTAAATCACAAAATAGCCCTCTTTGTTCTCGATATCTACCTCTTTGGTCAAAAATGATTTTGAAGATTCGTTGATAACGATTCGGTTTAATACCACTTCGTTGATATGGGAAAAATGTGAATCTTCCTCCACAGGTTTTGAAATGATCTCAATGGCCCTTTTTAACTTTTCATCGGTATTTGAAATGCTGTTGGTCGAGAACACCAATTGATATTCTACCCAGCCCCAGTACCAAGAAGTCAGATATACCAATAGCTTGTGCTTGTTTTCAAAATAGCGGTAGATAGAACTTTCATTAGATCCTATTTCATTGCCCAATTTCTTGAAGGTAAAAGCTTCGAAGCCCATCTCATCAATCATCAAGATGCTTTGCTCTATGATTCTTCTGCCTAAATTTGATGATTCAGGATCTTTGACAAATACCTTTTCGTTAATGGCAATTTTGACGGTTTGCAATAGTCTTTCCATGTCCGCTATAAAATTTGCTGACAAATATAATAGCATTACTATCATATTTTAATAGTTTAACTTACTTTTAACGAAAGTAATACTAATTATATTCTGAATAGCTGTTATTTTTAGAAACAAAATTCCAAGCCTATGAAAAGATTTTTACACACCTTATATTTTTGTGCTCTGACAATGGCAGGATTACATGCCCAAACCCAAACTTACGAAATGGGCTTCGAGCACTTTCAAGAAAGTCGTGGAGATACCGATACCGAGCTCATTGCAAAGCTGCCGTATTCTGAGGTAGTTTTGTTGCACAACTCTTTGAATAGCCGATCTAGCTTGGGGGCCACACTTAATTTTCACGGCAATGTAGTAGTAATCGACCAAATGGATATCATGCCGGACGGAAGTACCCAAATCATCATCAGACGTGAAGACGGAAAGAATTTCTTCGGGTACACCCCTACCTTAAGAGCTGTTCTGAGAGCTGTTGATACCAATGGCGAAGAATTCTTGGAAGCAGAAAATAGCAACAACAATTAATAATCAATAAAGTTAGATACCATGAAACAAAAACTTTTTTTACTGGCCTTGGCAACATTGGTATTTGCGTTGCCCTCAAAAGCGCAAGATTATCAAGACCTTGTCAAGATAGGCGATGAGCTCATCATTTCGTCACCTGTTTCGAGCAACTATAAATATATCGATGTGCCAAGAAAAAACTTCATCATAAAGAGAGGTGGCATTGCCAACATGAAAAGTCTTGAAAATAGAAAAACTATTGTAAAAGCCATTGACAATCGGGGCAGTTATGTTAAGGTAACGCTTTCACCGGCAGATGGTGGCAAGTTCTTCAATGTATATCGTGAACTAAATGCCGATCTCAATGGTGCCATTGAAAACGGCGAACTGGTCATTTCGACAAAAAGTAGGCGTCAATCCATAGCGAGATAATAATCTTTGTTCTCTATGATAAGCGCCGACCCCCTTCATGTTCATAAAATCGTCAATAAAAGGTCGGCGCTTTAATTTTTAAGAATGGTATTGGTGCATATCATATGTGAAAGTAAGAGACAAGCTTTGAACATCGTCGATGTTCTTATCGAAGAAAGGTTGATGCTCGATGCCATGATTTCTGACAAATTACTGTTCAAGAGGTTGAAAAGTGGAGAAACGGAAAGCCATGAGAGAACTTTGGTGATGGGCACCACCAAAGCATTGCTTTTCAAGACTATAGACCAAAGAATAAAAAAAGTCTTCACTTCGACTCCACCATTGGTCTATGCGATGCCGATCGTATACATGAATGCCCGGCAGACCCAAGAACTTCAGGCTGAAACCCAAAAAGTCTAAGAACCAGATATGCGTTTTCCCGATTGGCTTCATTTTTCAAAAACCAAGGAAGATAAAAAAGTGGCAAACGCAGCTGCCACCGCCGATGAAATTCATCTGATCAAAGGCCTCTTTACTCCGACCGAGGCCGCGGACGTATTGTTGTCATTTCTTAACGATAAGATCAAGTTTCACACCATACGCCAGTTAAACCTAGAGCAGAGCGACCCGACCGCCAGGGCTGATTCAAAAGAAAGAATTGAAGATTTGAGAGCGGCCAAGAAAAGGGTTACCGAAATGGTCGTGTCGGCACAAAGCAACGGAGAACTACTTCAAATCGATAGCACTATTGCGATTCGATTCAAGAAACATGGCGGTTCAGCAGATTGACAATGCCTTACCGATAAGCTTCCAACCATTTGAAATCTTCTTGAATGATCGTCTCTTTTTCCGTTTTGAGAAAGTCAAGAAAGGCCAAGGCCACAGGGGAATGTTTTTTTGCCTTGGGCCAAATCATATTCCACCTTGTCGTTATGGGCAATCCCTTGGTCGGGTAGGTAGTGAGATTCCCATTTTTAAGTTCGTTCTTGATACCGATCAACGGCATGATCGAACAGCCCAAACCTGCTAGTACGGCCTGTTTTACGGCTTCGTTCGAGGTCAATTCTATTTTTTTGCCAATTTCAATTTCCCTCTTCTTTATATAGCCTTCCATGGCAGCCCGTGTGGCCGAGCCCTCCTCCCTAAAAATCAGGGGGATGTTCATTTGAGCTGTTTTGGTATTTATTTTCACTTCTCTAAAATACTGCGGATTGCCCACCAGATAGAGCACATTTGACATCAAATCGACCGTATTCAGTTCTAGGTGATCGGGCAACACGGAGACCAGTGCAAAATCGACCTCATTTTGTTCAATGCTCTCGACCACCCTCGACTTGTTTGTTACATCCATGACCAGGTCGACCCTTGGGTTTTCCCTCATGAAAGCCGACAAAAAATAGGGCATCACATATTTACCGGTAGAAACCACTGATATTCTGAGACGGCCGGCCAGTTCACCCCCATACGAAAGCATCTTATAATTGATGGCATCGACTTCATTCAAGATACGATTGGCCACCTCGGCGATCTCTCTGCCAAAATCGGTCACATAAAGCTTTCTACCGACCACTTCGGTCAAGGGAATCGGAAATTGATCTTGAAAATTTCTCAACTGTATCGAAACGGCGGGCTGTGTGAGGTGCAATTCTTCAGAAGCCTTTGTAATACTTTGCTTATCACATATTTTAAGGAAGACCTTTAACTGATGAAGTGTAAAATTCATAAACAATATTAATGTTTAAC
>JANQOD010000309.1 GCA_028289745.1 Allomuricauda sp.
ATAACATTAGGGAAGTTTCTTTTGTATTGTCCAGTAATAATGCAATGATATCAGATGCATTGGGGCATCAGGATTTTTTAAAGATAAAGGGGTTAAAAAACTTCTACAATGAAGTACTGAGGCAAAAAGAATATTCTGAAGTGTTATGGCAGCAAGGTAATCGTCAATTTACACTTCTCTCCTATTATTTAAATACGAAAATAAAAGAATTGCAGCTTAAATTAAATAGTTTGGTTATCGATCAAATCAAAATAAGTGGCAAAATTTATAATAGACAGGAGAATGCATTTGATGAAATATATACAGATTTGATTTGTGGCGAATACCTCAGTTTAAATTAAAAACCAAAGGAAAGGGCCATGTGCCATACAAAGGCTTCTGTCGTCAAATTTAAATTGCCTTAGAATAAACCGTTGGCAACAACCGCATTTGGTGCAGTCACAACTTTTGCATGAACAGTTTCGTTTCATGGTCCGATGTATTTAGATGTATCAGGGAGATTCAAAAATGAATAAAAAGATACTGTTTTGGGCATGCTCTTTTTAAATCACCTCAATACTATTTCATCGATAACGTTCAACGTATCGGGGTTGATCACCTTCATTTTTACGGTTGGCCCATCCACATAAAAGAGACAGACCGCATTCTCAACACTAAAGGCTTTGGTATGTTCACTCCAGGGCAATACCTCTTGCGCATAGTAAGGGGCACCTGCCGCACCATTATTGATTTGATAGATGGGTCTTGAGACGTTCAATTTTTCGTGGGGGTAATCGTCAGGATAAATGGTGACTTCTTCGGTCAACTTCAAGCGATTGTAATTGTGCTCATCTCCGGTCAATATGGCCAATACCTTCTCACTTCTATTGATAAGAATATCGAGATACTGGTCGCGTCGCTGTATAATTCCTTTTTCAAGTGGTTTACCCGCTACGAAAGAGCGTTTTTCATTATTGCCACTGTACCACATATCGTCTTTGCTGTGACCCCCGTTGGGAAATGCAGGGGTATGTTGGGTCACGAATATATGGTCAATGGTCTCATCTGCTTCCAAAGAAGCGATGGTCTTTTCAAGCCATTTCAATTGATTGTCCATGATATAGCCGTGCAGACCACCTGACGTAGCCGTATTTCTTGAGAGGCTTGGGGCATACCAATAGTCACTGTTCAATACCACGACCGCCACATTATCGTATCGGTAATGAAATACATTTTCTGCATACGATGGAAAATCGATGGTTGTAGAAGATGGATCATAGGTACTTCCATCCTCGCTTTTTAGGGTCGATACCGGATTTACAAAAGCTTCTGCAAAGGCCATTTCAGCAGATTCGGTACTGAATGGAAATTTGTCGACAAACCCTCTTGTTCTTCCTGTGCTATCTTTAAAAATGTGGCCCAAAGCCTCATGATTTCCCATGCCCACTTGAAAGGGCATGTAATGCCAAAAAGGTTCCACTGCTTTTTTCCAATTCGTATATTGCAATTGGGTTTCGGCATTTGTTCCCAAATAACCATTGATAAGATCACCACTAAATTGCATAAATGCAGCATTGTTCGCGTATGCGACCGCAGCAATTTTTTTCATGATGTAAGCATTGGCCCCATAGATCTTCCGTTCACCGCCTCCGGTAGCATGTCGACTATCACTGGTGTATGCAAAAACAAAGGGTGTCTTGCTTCCCGGTTTTGGGGCGGTGATCAAATGGTATTGCTGCGTAAAACCATCATAGCTGACCGAATACACATACTTTGTTCCAGGGGCCAGATTAGCGACAGGTATCTCATGGTGCGTGCTTAAGGGGCTTTCAATGGTCTCCCCATTGATCTGCAAGCTGACGGCCACTGGCAAGGTGGTGTTGAGCCAAAGGGTCGCACTGGTATGGGTAAGCATGTTCACAAAAGGTCCCTCATAAATGGAAGGCGCAACAGAGAAAGGACCACTACCCTTAAGGGATACCTCGCCATCATAAACCACCATGCCCGTTTCATCCATTAGACGGTATCCGATCGAGAGCATTTGGTTCTTTTGCCAATCTACAAAATCATAAGGATACCTGAAGTCTCTTTTGATGTTGATCTCTACTTTGCCCGATTCCAAAGTTTTCACAAACCTAAAAACAGGAAGTGGGTGCGGTGCCTGCCCATATGGAATGAGCCCATAGGTAATGGTTCCCTCAAAATCTCCAAAATCCAATTCCACTCCTTCATCCGTTCCCCGTGCATTTCCGAACAACTGTTCAAGGCTGTAACGGGCATTGCTCTTAACTGCATAGTGGCGTTGGTCGCCCTCTTGAAGATAAAGTCCGTTTTCGTCTTCCTTGATGTTGCTATAACTCTTCGGAATGTCTATGGTCTGGGCAATAATGATGTTCGCCGTTAGCGAAAAGAATAAAAGAATGTCTTTTTTCATGATATATTGATATTAATTGGGCAAATTTTCAACAGTCAGCGCAAATACCCCTGACTATGGTCTGCACCATATTTGTTCTAAATCCTTTTGGAATGTCTATTTGAAGGGGTGCCCGCCCTTCCATACAATACACCGTTTCACAACATTCACATACAAAATGAGCGTGTTCGTTGCCTTGTGTAGGAGATGCACCAAAGGCATATTTGGCTACCCCTGAAAGATCGTTAATACGATGAATGATACCTGCCTGCTCAAAGCTTGTCAAGTTTCGGTACAGGGTAGATTTATCGACTTCCTTGACCAATGCCGCTTGCAGGTCATTATATGATTGGGCATGTTCGATATTGACAAAGTGACGGGCCAAGGCCATACGCACCTTGGTTTTTTTCAATCCTTTTTCTTCCAAAAGTTGTTCGTAGTCTTCTTTTTTCATGATTACGGCACTATTTTAAACGTAAGGCATCTGCGTTTTCAATTCTATAATAGCAGGCATTCGGATCATTCTCGTTCAGGTAAAACGTTCCCTCTACAGAGAGCAGTTCATCCATCACAAAAGACGGCTTTTTGGCGAAATGCACATCCATCAAGGTTTCGGGCCCACCATTACCGCAAAAAAAACAGGAAGCCATAGGGTTTCTTGAGAGAATATATACAGATTGTTTGCCGTCCAAGACCAATATGTACCCGACAATGGTGACTTGCTTTCCTTGCAGAGCTTTTATTTCAGGTGAAAAGGTCGCTTTTTGAAAACCTGGAAAAATAGCCTCGGGTGAGGGCCGTTGCCAAGAGATTCCCTCTGTTAGATCTGACCATCGCAGAACAGTCTGTCCCTGGACAACCGTTCCTATCCAGAACAATGCTATCAAAAGAAAAAATCTCATTTCTTCAATTCACTAATCGGCCCGTGGCCTTTTTTAAGATATAGTTGCAATGATCGACATTGTTGGCGTTCAATTCAAGTATGCCCATGACCTCGACAATTTGATCGGTCTTAAAGGGTGGGGTTTCCTTAAAATTGACCTCGATAATGGTTTCAGGCCCTGCTGCCCCACAGAAAAAGCAAGAAGCCATGGGGTTTTGGGATACCAAAAACACATCACCACTGCCTGAAATATCCAGAAAATATCCCTTGATACTGATTTGTTTCCCTCTGTAAGACTGTATTTTTTCACCGAACTTTGGCATCAAGAAATGAACATCGTACTTTTTGTTGTAGACCGGCTCAAAATTTACATCTGCAAACTCTTTCCATGTCAATTCTACTTGGGCAGAAAGACTTTGCCCACATAAAAGTACGAACAAAAGAAAAAATAATGGGTTACGCATCTGATAACGTTTTAGCTACATTTAATTTGAAAATTGAGCGAGATGCCAACAAAGAGGCTATTGTGGCCAGCACCAATATGAGCCCTAACAGAAAAAGTTCAATCTTATCAGGGCCAGTTATTTGCAAAGCATATCCGTATGAAGCTTGCGTGTATTGCGAAACGCCCCATATTGCCAATCGACCGAAAAGCCATCCCAGAACAAATCCAATAAGCGCCAAAAATAGGCCTTCCAAAAGTGCCAATCGAAGAAGTTGTCGGGTGCGAAGACCATAGGTTCTCAATAAGGCGAGTTCTTGTCTTCTTTCTCGTATGGTCTTCAAAAGACTGATAAAGATGCTCAATCCAGAAACCAGTAGAATGGCCAATGCGATGCCATTTATGGTCTGTACTCCCGAACCTAGCAGCCCCATCAATCGTTGTACCTCAAAACCTGGCAAAGCGGCCTGCATGGAGGTGTTCTCGTTGATGAACCTAGGAAGTTGAACCATACCCAACGGACTCTTGAACTTGACCAGCAAAGAGGTAATTTCTTTTTCCTCATCGTGTTCTTCCAAAGTCTCTCCTTCTTCTTCAAGAGGGTCGTCCCCATCATGATGGTCCCCTTTCTCGTGATGATCGTCTTCTTCATGGTGGTCTTCTTCTCCATGATCATGCGCTTCCCAGATACTTTCAAGGTTGGTGATCAATAATTGATCGACCACTGTTCCCGTAGGCTTCAAAATTCCCCTTACGGTATAAGGATGTTCGTCGTGTGCTTCAACATCTGAAGCGGCCAACCCGTGTGAGCTTATAAAGTGGTCTCCAATTTTTAAGTCCAAACGTCGGGCAACGTTGCTCCCAATAACCACTTCAAAAGACTTTTCATACAATTCTCCTTCCGATAATTGGGCGTTGTAATGGTCGAGATACCCGGTTTCTGTGCCCAAAATCCGGAAACCTTTGTAGTTGTCTCCATAAGAGACGGGAATGGCCGTTTGTACGAAAGGATGCTTTTGCAGCATGCTGGTTTCCTTCAACTTAATATTGCCAGTGGGCACATCTATATGCAGTACAGAAGACAACACGAGTTGTAGGGGACTTCCCTTGGCACCCACCACCATATCAAAGGGGGCGATGTTCTTGTTCAATTGTCCGCCCAACTGCCGACTGAGCTGCAGGGCAAAAGTGACCAACGAAACACTCAACGACAACAACAGCAGGCTCAACAGTAGATTGAGCGGTTTTGAAACCATATTTCTAAATGCGAGGTAGCCCAGTTTCATAGTATGACCTGATTTTTAAAATGGGACATTACCCGCAGGTCATGCGTAATGATCAACAGGCTGCTCTTACAGATTTCAGCCTCTTCCTTGAGCAGGTCGATGACCTTTGTACAGTTCGCATCGTCTAGGTTCGAGGTGGGCTCATCGGCAAAAATGATCTTGGGTCTGTGGATCAACCCCAACGCAATCGAAAGTCGCTGCTGCTGCCCTTGGCTCAATGCGGTGACTTTCTTGTTTAGGTGTTCGGTCAGACCTAACCTCTCTGTAAGTTCATGTTTTCTTTGCTTGTCATTCGAGTCTTTGGGGAAACTCTGCCGTAGGCGAAGATTATCGGAAACATTCAGGGACCTGATAAAATAATAGCGCTGAAAGACGAGACCGATATGCTCTCCCCGAAATCTATCCATCTCGTTACGGCTCAGGGAATTCAGCTCCGTTCCGGCGATGGACACCGTACCGCGCAATGGCGGCAAAAGGCCCGCCATAAGATACAAAAGGGTGGTCTTGCCCACACCTGATGGCCCTATCACCAGCAAGTGTTCCCCAGGAGTGAGTTCAATATCGGGGAACGCCAGCTCTTGTTCATTTTCGTAAGCATATGCAAGATTCGATGTGTTGACCATCTGAATATTTTTACAAAAATAAAATAAATACAAATGCGACTTAGTCGCATTTTAAAATTTGCAGTACCTTTGGCAATAATTTTGAACGGCCGGTTGTGACCATATTTCGTTCTGTTAAAACGCAACTTTAAACCTTGGTCCATGAACATAACAAAAGTAATCGATAAATCTGACTGGGTTGGTGTTCTGGCCAGTGGTCTTTGTTTGGTACACTGCTTGGCCACTCCCTTTCTATTTGTGGCACATGCCAATATCGGGCTTCATGGAGAGAACCATCCCTCTTGGTGGGGTTTTCTCGACATTGTCTTTTTATTGCTCTCTTTTTTTGCAGTGTACTGGTCAGCCAAAAACACCTCAAAAAAGTGGGTTAAATATACCTTCTGGTGTTTTTGGGGCCTTTTGACACTGATTGTCGCAAACGAGAAATGGACGCTATTGCATCTGACCGAGGCAGCCATTTATCTACCCACTATGGGCCTGGTTTTACTTCACCTGTACAATCACCGCTATTGTCACCATTAAGACGGGATTGTTGTGCCGATCTTCAATGACGAACATGCGCTATGGACCGAATCACAAGAACAGGAAAAACCTCTACTTCATTTATTCGATTTGCTGGAGAGTAAATACGTATAGATCCATGTAAGCGTAAAAGTGGGAATGACATCCAACCCTGGGACCAATTCCTCAACAAAGGTGATGATACCTGCTGCCTGCCCCACTTTTCCCTTGTACAATCGGGTCATCAACCATCCGGCAACGGGTGCCCAAATCACATCGGAGAAATCTCCGATTCCCGGAATCATGTATGACAGCATGCCGATGCCGTCAAGCAAAAGCCCCAACAACAGTTTTTGGTATTTGCTGTCTTTTTTATCAGCCATGATCGAAAAATAGGAAATAGCGGTGAACCAAAAAAATTTCTACGAAAGATCTGAACTGATCAGCTTCAAGAATTCATTTCGGGTTTCTTCTTTCTTAAAAGCCCCCCTAAAGCCCGAAGTGGTCGTTACCGAATTTTGCTTCTGTACCCCACGCATCATCATGCACATATGTGCCGCCTCTATGACGACGGCCACCCCTTGTGGTTTTAAGGTATCGTTGATACATTCCAATATCTGCTCGGTCAATCGCTCCTGCACTTGCAACCTTCGTGCAAAAACATCTACGATGCGGGGCAGTTTGCTGAGCCCAACGATATGGCCATTGGGTATGTAAGCGATGTGCGCCTTGCCAAAAAAGGGCAACATGTGGTGTTCGCAAAGTGAATAGACTTCGATGTCTTTTACAATGACCATCTCGTTGTACGATTCTTTGAACATGGCGCTCTTGAGAATGGCCGTGGCATCTTGTTTATAGCCCTGTGTCAAAAAGAGCATGGCCTTGGCGGCTCTTTCAGGCGTCTTTACGAGTCCGTCGCGAGTGAGATCCTCCCCTATTTCATCAATGATCTTTGAAAAGCGTTCTTTTACCTCATTGGTGATAGTGATATTATACTCTTCTAGGTTTTGGTATGGAGCCATATTATTTGGTGACAGTATTAAGTTTATCGGCAAATTTTGATGTCAATTTCTTGATCTTTGGATCGATGATGAACTGGCAATACGGCTGGCTGCC
>JANQOD010000314.1 GCA_028289745.1 Allomuricauda sp.
TGAAACTGCGCTTCGATGCTGCCCTCATCCAATGATTTTGATTGTTGGGCGCTGATCGTCTGAAAATGAAAAAATAATAGAAAAAGGGGTAGGTATAGCGGCTTCATACTTTTCATGGTATTGTATATATGTGATTATAAGAAATAGAGCATGACGAAATTAAGGCAATATTACTACTTTCAAAAGAAAAATGCTCCCTCATAAAGTTTAATATACGTTGCCCATCAGGTTTTTGGATCAGTAATACGTGTACCGTCTGACTTTGGCAACGTATTTCGCCAATCGTATTACTTGGTGTGAATAGCCGTACTCGTTGTCATACCATACATAGATTACGATATTCTTGCCATCGTTGGAGACCAAGGTCGCTTTACTGTCATAGATGGCCGGTGCCGAAGTGCCCACAATGTCAGAAGATACCAGTTCATTGCTCAATGAGTATTTGATCTGCTCTACCAGATCGCCCTCTAAAGCGTATTTCTTTAAAATGGTATTGACCCCATCTTTTGAGGTTTTATTCTTCACCTCTAGGTTTAGAATGGCAAGGGAACCATTGGGCACTGGCACCCGAATGGCATTAGAAGTCAGTTTTCCCTTTAATGACGGAAGTGCCTTGGCCACGGCTTCTCCCGCACCGGTTTCGGTTATGACCATATTTAAGGCCGCTGCACGGCCTCTGCGGTATTTTTTATGCATGTTGTCAACCAGATTTTGGTCATTGGTATAAGCGTGTATGGTCTCTATATGTCCTTTTTTGATGCCCAAAGAATCGTCAATGACCTTCAGAATGGGCGTTATGGCATTTGTCGTGCAGGAGGCCGCAGAAAACACCTTTGTCTTTTCTGGGTCAAATTCCCTATGATTCACCCCATGAACAATATTGGGTATTTTTTCTTTTCCGGGAGCAGTCAATAATACTCTATTGGCCCCCTTTGCTTCCAGATGCCTCGAAAGTGATCTTACGTCCCTGTAGGCTCCTGAATTATCGATGATCAAGGCATTATAGATACCGTATTGGGTATAGTCGATATCTTCAGGCTTGTTGGCACTGATGATAAAAACAGTGGTACCATTAATGACCAAGGCCTTATTTTCGACATCGACATCGACCGTGCCCATAAATTGACCGTGTACCGAATCTGTGCGTAATAAAGCAGCTCTCTTTTTCAGTATTTCATCATCGACCTCACCACGGGTCACAATGGCCCTGAGCCGTAACTGGTTGCCCTTGCCGGTCTTGGCCATCAGTTCACGCGCCAACAGCCTCCCAATTCTTCCAAATCCATACAACACAACATCTTTTGGCTTTATCTCTTTTGACTGCTGGGCACCTTTTAATTTGTCGAGCACGAACGTCTTGACATCATGGTGAAGATTATCTTGTGAATGGAATTCATAGGTCAGCTTGCCAATGTCCAATTTAGCTGGGGGCAGTCGAATATCATTGACGGCCCTCAAAATTTCAACAGAGTCGAAGATTGAAATGGGCTTTTGCACAAATTCACCGGCATATTCGTGCAGATTGATGATATCGCTGACATTTTTATCAATGACTTGATTTTTGAAGAGTACCACCTCAATGGCCTTATCATACCAAAGGTCGCTGATAATCTTGATAAATTCAGTAGTTGCCTTTCTTCTATCGGCCTGAAAAGCCAGTTCTTTTTCGTAAGACTTGATTTCGCTCATGTACGGTTGTTCAATGGATTAGAAATTTGGGGCAAAATTAGAGTTTCAAACGTTTTCGTAAAAGAATTTTCAAATAAAAAACGCCCATATTTTGGGCGTTTTCATCAATATTTAAGCGGCGATCATTGTAAAATCAACCGTTCTTTTTCGCCTTTTTCATTGATCATGGTAAAACTGGTTTTGCCATATCGGCTGATTTTTGAGAACAGGTTCTTGGCGTCATCGATATCTTCGACCGTTTCGTTATCTACTTCGACAATAACCTTATTCTCTAAATCGTATGCCTTATACGGTTCTGGAACGTTCAATATTTTAACTCCTTTGTCAACCTTGAACTTTCTTTTGTCTTCTTTTGATAGGTTTTTCACTTGAAAACCAGTGACCGGTAAAACGGTGCTTTGGGGTTTCTTCAAGGCTACCATGGTAATGATTTGCTCGCCATTTCTGTCAACAAGAACCTCTACCTCATCGCCGGGACGCTTTGACGAGAGGTAACCACTGAGTTCAGAGAACTTACGCACCCTAATGTCATCTACTTTTTTGATGATATCACCTGATTGTAAGTCGGCATCGTCGGCACCCGAGTCTTCTTCAATACTTGCCACATAGACACCATCGATTTCGTCTAAACCTTGTTCTTGGGCTTCCTTTGAATTTGCATTCAAGGCACTGATGCCCAAAATACCTCGTTGTACTTTTCCATATTCGAGAAGATCATCCACTACTTTCTTGGCAATGTTGCTGGGTACGGCAAATGAATAACCCACATAAGAACCTGTTTGTGAAGTGATGGCGGTATTGATGCCTATTAGATCGCCATTGGTGTTGACCAAAGCCCCACCACTATTACCAGGATTTACCGCTGCATCTGTTTGAATGAACGATTGGTTTCTTTGAGGCGATATCGATCTCGCTTTGGCACTGACTATTCCGGCTGTAACGGTTGAGGTCAACCCAAACGGATTTCCGACCGCCAATACCCATTCTCCAATTCTAGTGTCATCTGAATCCCCAAAGGCCAGATAGGGTAGCGGTTGTTCTACATCGATCTTTAAAAGGGCAATGTCTGACGAAGGGTCGGCACCCACGACTTCGGCATCGTAACTTTTGTTGTTGTTCAAAGTCACTTCGAGCGCCTTGGCCTTATCAATGACATGATTATTGGTAACGATGTAACCATCTGGTGAAATGATGACGCCTGAACCAGTACCGACCTGCGCTCTTTGACTGCCTTCATAACCGTAGAAGAATTCTGCGATCGGATTGCCACGGCTAATGGTCATGTTTTTTACATAGACCACGGCATTCACCGTTTTCTCGGCCGCAATCGTAAAATCAACTTCGTTGATACCGGCCCCTTTGGCCGAGGTGGGTAATGTACTAGTGGTCAAAAAAGGTGTTTCCGTTTCTTGACCTGCCCACTGGTAGGTGTTTTTTTCAAAGAATAGTTTGTAAGAGCCCAAGGTGATGGCGCCCGCAAAAAGGGCCACCAAAAATAAACCTACTGTTCTTCCCATAATGTATTCAGCTTTATCATTTGTGATTCAGTAATCATAAAATTAACGGTAAATACGCCCTGATCTGTTAGTTTAACTACATTTTAACTGCAAAAAAATCCTTAAAGATTATACTATCTTTGTGCGATGCATTCAAATGTACGGCTATCTTTTTTCAAATATCAGGGTACTGGCAATGACTTTATAATCATTGACAACCGTCAAAATATTTTTCCCAAAAACAGTACCAAATTAGTGGCCAAGCTTTGTGACCGAAAATTTGGCATTGGTGCCGATGGGCTTATTTTGTTGGAAGATGACACAATGTCAGATTTCAAAATGGTCTACTATAATTCAGATGGAAATGAAAGTACGATGTGCGGCAATGGTGGGCGATGTATCGTAGCTTTCGCCAAAAAACTCGGACTGATTCAAAACACCGCTACATTTTATGCGGTGGATGGAATACACAGGGCTGAAGTTAAAAACGGCCTTGTCACCCTTCATATGAAAGATGTCAAGAACATAAGATCGAAGACCAAATACCATTATTTGGATACTGGTTCGCCCCATCATGTGCAATATCTTGATGATTTGAAAAACTTGGAAGTCAAAAGGGAGGGGGCCAAAATTCGTTACGGCCTCTATGGAAAAGAAGGGAGCAACATCAACTTTACAAGACAGATAGACACCAAGACATTTGAGGTTCGCACTTACGAAAGGGGAGTAGAAGATGAAACGCTGTCTTGTGGCACGGGTGTAACTGCAGTGGCTCTTGCCATGCACCATGATGGTAAAACATCACAGAATGAATTGAATATCTTGACACAGGGGGGCAAACTAACGGTCTCATTTCAAAAAGAAGGGGACACCTATACCGGGGTAACACTTACCGGTCCGGCTGATTTTGTTTTTAAAGGTGAAGTACAGTGTTAAAATTGAAGTCAAAAAACTGTTATCTGCGTGCGCTTGAACCCGAAGATCTAGATTTTCTGTACCGTTTAGAGAATAGCACCGATTTATGGGAGGTCAGTGGAACCCTAGCCCCTTTTTCAAAAAAAGTTTTGAGAAATTATCTCGACAATTCACATCGTGATGTTTATGAGGTCAAGCAATTGCGTTTGTGTATATGCAATTCGAAAGACGATCAAGTGGGCCTGATAGATTTATTTGACTTTGACCCCAAAAATCGCAGGGCAGGTCTTGGCATTGTGGTTTTAGAGTCAAAAGACAGAAATAAAGGTTTGGGCCAAAATGCCCTGGCCCTGATGATAGATTATGCCTTTTCGGTATTGAACCTGCACCAGTTGTACGCCAACATACTTGAAGATAATAAAGTGAGCCTCCATCTTTTCGAAAAGATGGGTTTCAAACGTGTAGGGCTAAAAAAAGATTGGATCAAATCGGGAAATGGTTTTAAAAACGAAATTTTGTACCAAAAAATAAAGTCATCATGAATTTAAAACGTGTGGTATGGGCAACGTTGTTGTTGGGGTTGATTATTTGCGGGTTTTTTGCCTATCGTATCTATTCGGCCATTTTTTCACCGAACACCAAGTTTGCCAATGAAGAGGCTTATATATTTGTGCCCACAAATGCCCACATCGATGAAGTTGCCCATTTATTGGAACCGCTTTTGAACGACATGTCGACCTTTGTGGCCGTGGCAGATAGAAAAGGCTATTCAACCAACATCAAAGGAGGAAGATATGTTATCAAAAGGGGCATGAGCAACAATGAAATTGTGAACTCACTGCGCAGCCAAAATATTCCTGTACGGGTGTCTTTCAACAATCAGGAAACCCTTGCCGATCTGGCAGGCCGTATCGCAGGGCAACTTGAAGCCGATAGTCTCTCACTGTTCGGGGCAATGAACGATTCCAATTTTTTGGTCGAATCAAAATTTACCGATGAAACAAAATTGGGTATGTACATTCCCAATACCTATGAGTTTTTTTGGAATACCAATGCTGAAGAATTTCGCAATAGAATGCTAAAAGAATATACGAGTTATTGGAGCAATGCCCGTGAAAAAAAAGCCAAAGAAGTCGGTTTGACCCCTTCTCAAGTAATTGCTTTGGCTTCCATTGTACAGAAAGAGACGGTAAAGGTCGATGAACGCCCCAAGGTGGCAGGGGTCTATCTCAATAGATTGAAAAGGGGAATGCCCCTTCAGGCCGACCCCACCGTAATATATGCCATAAAACAAAAGACCCGCAACTTCGACACTGTTATTAAAAGGGTACTGTTCAGAGATTTGGAGATAGACTCTCCTTACAATACGTATAAATATGCTGGATTGCCACCAGGACCAATAACAATGCCCGATATATCATCGATTGAAGCGGTATTGAACCCTCAAGCCCACGACTATTTGTATTTTGTGGCCGATATCTCGAACTTTGGCTACCATATGTTTGCAGAGACCTTGGTGCAACACAACCGAAATAAGGTACAGTACGTCAGATGGCTGAATCAGCAAAAAATTAACAGGTAACTCCCTTTTGTCAAGTTTTTCGTACGCTTTATCGGGTTTTGACATCGGTTTAAGAAAATCTTATGACCTTTATCATTGTCAACAACACTTCCCCCGCTTATATTTGCCCGCTCTAATTTGAAACCTCGTGTTTTTATGACACTTGGCCCAAAATTTAGAACACATGAGAAGATGGATAAGTTTTATCAGTCATCTTGCTATGCTTGCAATATTTGCAAGTTTTGTAAGTTTTGAAACGGGGAACGAAACCTTTGAAGTACCCGAAGGTCTTAAGGTATATGTTGCTAAAGAAGTAGGCTTTCCCGAAGTAGCGACCATAGATCGGCCCGAAGCTTCATATCCGATATTTTTAGACCGGTCATTTATAGGGTTCAAAGAAGCACTTGCATTTAAAGAATCGCAGGGCAGCTATAGCGCGGTCAACACCCTGGGGTATATGGGCAAGTATCAGTTTGGCGCAAACACCTTGAAGTTGATGGGCGTCTATGATACAGAACAGTTTTTGGCCAATCCCGCCCTACAAGAGCAGATTTTTCAATTGAACGTGGCACGAAACAAGTGGATCTTGCGCAGAGACATCAAAAGATTCGTAGGTAAGCGCATAAATGGGATACATATCACCGAATCGGGAATTGTGGCGGCGGCACACTTATCAGGCGCTGGAAATGTCAAAAAATACCTTCGTTCGTATGGCAGGGAAGACTTTTCGGATGCTTACGGGAGTTCTATTGCCTATTACATGCGAAAATTTGAAGGGTACGATATTTCAATGATCGGTGCCAAAAGGAACCCCAAAATATAATTACACCGCAAATCACATAAGCTTTGGTCAGGCCTGAATGATAAAGATGCTGGGCCTTTTGTTCAATTCTATTTGGGTTCTGCCCCAGTCATAGGCCGTCTGGGTTTTGATGTACTCGGTCGATAAGCTGATATCGGTGGCTACACATAAAAGGGTATCAGATTTCAGTGTTTTTACCAATTCAGCCAACATTTTATCATTTCGGTAAGGAGTTTCAATAAAAACTTGTGATTGCCCAGTATCTGCAGATTTCTTCTCGAGTTGTTTGATTTGTTTCTTCCGCTCACCGTTTTCTATCGCCAAATATCCATTAAAGGCAAAGTTTTGGCCATTAAGACCACTCGACATCATGGCCATCAAAACGGCAGAGGGACCGACCAATGGTATTACTTTTATGTTTTTTTCATGGGCCAGGCGAACTATTTGGGCCCCCGGATCGGCAATTGCAGGGCAACCGGCTTCCGATAACAAACCCATATCATGGCCCTGTAGGCAAGGTTCAAGAAAGGTGGGGATCTCTTCTGGATTGGTAAACTTGTTCAACCAATGGAAAATTAGGTCTGGCTGTGATTTTTTCGGACTTATTTTTTTTATGAATCGGCGGGCCGAACGTTCATTTTCTACAATATAATGTTCAATATTCTCAATGGCCCATTTGACAGAAATGGGCAAGACTTCCAAAGGCCCACCATCTCCCAATGGGGTGGGAATCAAGTATAATTTTCCAATAGCGTCGGCCATTTTCTTATCTGTTGGTTAGTACAGTTGTGCAATCAAGGCAGTACAGGCTTGGTCAATCATCCCATATACATCTTCAAACCCCCTTTTTCCGCCATAATAGGGATCGGGCACCTCTTGCACGCCAATATCTATCAAATCGAGCAATAAATGTACTTTCTTCCTTTCTTCTTCCGTTTCCGCCTGTTTCAAGATATCGTGGTAATTGTTTCTGTCCATGGCAAAGATGAGGTCGAAATCCCTGAAATCAACTTTTGAAAATTTTCTACAGCGTTGCCCTGTGATATCTATACCTCGACTCATCGCCACTTCTATAGACCTAATATCAGGGGGCTCCCCAACATGATACCCTCCCGTACCTGCCGAATCGACAAAAACTCTCGAACGATCGACCTTTGATTTAAGAATGCCCTCGGCCAAGGGAGAACGGCAAATGTTGCCCAAACAGACCATCAAAATCTTGGTCATGGCCAAAAATTAGGTGAATTTTTTGTTCAGATCCTCGAGGTACTTTCTGAACTGTTTATCGGTCTCGGCAAGGTTATCAACGGTCTTGCAGGCATGTAGTACAGTGGCATGATCTCTTTTGCCTATTTGCGAACCGATACTGGCCAATGAGGCCTTGGTGTATTTTTTGGCAAAGAACATGGCCAACTGTCTGGCCTGAACGATATGCCTTTTGCGGGTTTTCGATTGCAGCGTAGCAACATCCATCTCGAAATAATCTGAGACGACCTTCTGTATGTAATCGATCGATACCTCCCGTTTGGTATTCTTGACAAACTTCTCCACTACTTGTTGGGCCAATTCTAAAGTGACCTCCTTTTTGTTGAACGAAGATTGGGCAATCAAAGAAATAATGGCCCCTTCAAGCTCGCGGATATTGGTCTTGATGTTTTTTGCGACATGGTCGATGATTTCTTCTGGCATCTCGACCCCGTCACGGTATAACTTGTTTTTGAGTATGGACACACGGGTTTCATAATCGGGGCTTTGCAATTCTGCTGACAATCCCCATTTGAACCTTGAAAGTAACCGTTGTTCGATATCTTGCATATCGACTGGTGCCTTGTCAGAGGTGAGTATTACCTGTTTGCCATTTTGGTGAAGATGGTTGAAGATATGGAAAAAAACATCTTGTGTACCAGATTTTCCCGATAGAAACTGTACATCATCAATAATCAGGGCATCGATGAGCTGGTAGAAATGTATAAAATCGTTGCGTGTGTTCTTTTTGACGGAGTCTATATACTGCTGCGTGAACTTTTCAGCTGATATATAGAGTACGGTCTTTTCAGGATACTTATCCTTTATTTCGACCCCAATGGCATGGGCCAAGTGGGTTTTTCCGAGACCGACCCCGCCAAAAATCAATAGGGGATTGAAAGAAGTGCCCCCTGGTTTGTTGGCCACCGCCATACCTGCCGAACGGGCCAATCTATTTGAATCACCTTCGAGAAAGTTCTCAAAGTTATAGTTTGGGTTGAGCTGTGACTCGATTTTTATGTTGCGAATGCCCGGTATGACAAACGGATTCTTTAATTCTGGGTTTTTAGAGGTTATGGGCACATCGAGCTCTTGGGGGTCCATGGCCGAACGATTCGAGCTTGGAATTTTTTCGGTAAAGGGTTCGCTGTTGCCATACTTGTTCTCCATTTTGATGACATAGACCAACTTCGCATTTTTGCCCAATTCTTTGGTCAATGCCACTTTTAAGAGCTTTACGTAATGCTCTTCGAGCCACTCATAAAAAAATTTGCTGGGCACTTGAATGCTTAGGGCATTGTCGGTAAGCCTTACCGGTCTTATGGGTTCGAACCAAGTTTTGAATGCCTGCGGTTGGATGTTATCTTTGATAAAGCCCAAACAGTTGTTCCAAACGGAGTCTGCAGTAACATTCATGAAACTTACTTAGTTTGTTGGTTAGTGATGCGTTTTTGACTAAAACTTAATGGTGCGTAACCGCACTAAAGAACTCGACAAATATGTGAACAAAAAACCTAAAAAAAAAATACATTTCATATTGAAATTTATCTTTTTTTTTTGCATGTTCCTAGCAAGATTTCTCAATTTATAAATATATACTTTTTCGCCAAGAAATATGCGATTTCATGAATTTTCTTTCCGTGCCCGATATGGTGAAACCGACCAAATGGGGGTAGTATACCACGGCAACTATGCGCAATACCTAGAGATGGGTAGAGTAGAGTGGTTGCGGACTCTTGGTATATCATATCGTGATATGGAAGAAAACGGTACGATGTTGCCCGTAATCCACTTACAGATCGATTATAAAAAATCGGCGAAATATGATGACATGCTGACCATTCGAACAATGCTCAAAAAAAGGCCTTTGGTCAAAATAGAATTTGACTATGAAATCTATAATGAAAGTAGGGAATTGTTGGTCGAGGCAAATACCGTTTTGGCATTCATTGATGTGGCTACGGGCAAACCGGTCAAATGCCCCGATTACATCCTTGAAAAACTGAAAGACTAGTCTATTTTTTTGATGGAAATTTTATGAAGGGCACCAAAGGCCTCGGCCACTTTTGTATACTTTTCTTGCGGAATGGAGATGATCAGCTTGCATTTAAGGGCCATTTTTTGTGAGTCGATCGTCACTTGATGCTTTTTGATCATTCGCATGACCACATCCATTTCTGAATAGGGAAACAGCAATTCAAAACTGACCGTTACCTGCCTTTCGGCAATTTTTGCCTTTTCAAGAGCAAGACGTGCAGCAGTTCTATAGGCTTGTACCAATCCGCCTACGCCCAATTTGGTGCCCCCAAAAATTCTGACCACCGTGACCAGGGTATTGGTCACTTCTAAAGCCCTTAACTGCCCGTAAATGGGCATGCCCGCTGAATTGGTAGGCTCGCCATCATCGTTGCTACGGTAACGGACTTTTTCTACACCCAATTGCCATGCATAGCAAACATGGTTGGCCATGGGGTGTTGCTTTCTGATACTTTCAAGGATCGGTTTTACCTCAGCTTCAGAAGAAATAGGAAAAGCATACCCATAAAATTTGCTTTTACGGTCTTTGTGCAAGACGCTCTCTGAAGGAGCGGTCAAGGTTTTGAAACTGTACAGAGAACCTTCCATCAAAATAGGGCTACCAAAAGAATACTGATCACTGCAAAACCTACGCCCAGCCAATTTTTTGAACTCAACTCTTCCTTGAACAACAATATGCCCAAGAGTGTTGAGAACATCACGATGGCCACATTGTTGATGGTAAAGATCGAGGCACTGTTCAACTTTTCGTTTTGCAGCGCACGAAGCAAAAAGAAAATTGAAAAATAATTGGGTATCCCCAAGGCGACTCCTCCCATGACATTTCTAATGTTGAGCCTTATCGATGTTTTCGAGAGTGCTACCAAAATGAGCATGATTCCTGTAAGCGCTGCTGCGGCAAAGACCACTGATGAAAACAATGGAAATTCTGATTTTTCCAACTGGGTCTCTTGAACATACTTGATGCTCGAATCAATGATGCCAGACCCTAAGAAGACCAATACGGGCAATAAAAGACCGCTCTTTGAAATGCTGAGCCTATTTCTTTTGACAGAAGCAAAATAAACGGCCACCAAGGCCAAGACAATGCCTACGATATTTAGAAAGGACAGCTTTTCATTATAGAGCACGACACCCAATAAAACGGGGATCACCAACGACATCTTTGTGGCCACCGATGCTACCGAAACGCCGTTTTCTTGTGAGGTCTTGGCCATGAGATTGAAGACGGTGATAAAAAGTACACCCAAAAGAAGTGTACCCCAAAGCCAAGAAGCCTGCATTACTTCAGTGGGCGAAATTCTCTTTTCATAAAAAAAAAGTCCCGTGGTACAGGCCACGACATAATTTACGACAATGGCATAAAAGGTTTCGATGCCAAAACGCGAGTATAATTTGAATACCACAAAAATGAGGCTCGAACACAAGATGCTTAGGGCCAGGTCTATCATGGTATGAATTGTTCGAGTTGTACAACATCTTGCTCACCGACTTGTAGATGCCATGTTTTAATGCCCAAACCTGCCGCAGCCTCAATGTTTTCTTTTGTATCATCGACGAAAAATGTTTCTGTCGGGTCCAGACCATTCTCGTTCAAGACAAATTCAAAGATTTCGGAATCGGGTTTTCGCATGTTCACTTCATATGAAAGATAAAACCCCTCGAAACATTTTTTGAAACGTTCAAAGACTTCGCCCATTTTTTGCCGTTCATTTTCTATATGTATTTCGTTGGTGTTGCTCAAGAGAAAAAGACGGTGTCGTTTTTCTTTGAAAAGTCTCTCAAGAAATTCTAGCCGATAGAGTGGAAAATCTAAAAGAATGGCATTCCAGGCATCGATCAATTCATGCTCATGGGCAGTAGGGAACAATTTTATGACTTTTTTTAAAAATTCACCTGAACCCACCAAACCCTTTTCATAGGTTTTGAACAATTGGTCAAGCTCAGGGGTCAAGCCCTTGAATCCGTGCTTGGCCATGGCACGCGCCGTGGCCGACTTGTCTAGATTTATGAAAATATCGCCGAAATCGAAAATAATATTTTTGATCATGGGTTCAGTATGGTCAAGGTGTCGTTCAAAATATTATTGGTCTTTATTGGTTTCCCAGAAAGGGTAGGGGCTTTGATTCCTTCATCAAAAATGGTCTTCCCTTTGAACACCCTAGCTTCATCCCACATGCTTTCATCGATAAAGGCCTGTAGCGTTGTTGCGCCACCTTCGACGATTAGGCTGCTGATGTTGTGGTGGTGCAGGCTGCTGCAAAGTTGTTGGGCCACATTGCCCTCAAAATCCAATGGCTCGAATATGATCCCATCTGTATTGTTGATGGCATTTTGTTCTTCAGTGAAAACAATCGTTTTGACACTTTTGTCCATCACGTGGTAGGTGTTATCGATTTTTCGTTCCCTGTCCAATAGCACCCTTATGGGATTTTTCCCTTCCCAATCACGGACATTCAGTTTCGGATTATCTTCCAAAACGGTTTTGGTGCCCACTAAAATGGCCTGTTCTTCACTTCGCCATTTGTGCGCCAATTGACGCGAGTGTTCGTTGGTGATCCAGTACGGTTGGGGCTTTCCCGACCGTTTTTCTTGCCTGGGGGCAATAAATCCATCCCAAGTTTCCGCCCATTTCAAGATGACATAGGGGCGTTTTTTTTCATGAAAGGTCAGAAAGCGTTTGTGGTGCTCACGACATTCCTCTTCTAAAATGCCAACGGTCACCTTGCAACCGGCAGCTTGCAATTTTTTAATTCCCATCCCTGCTACTTTGTCATGCGGATCTTGCACCCCGATGACCACATTCTTGATATGGTGCTTTATTATCAAATCGGCACAAGGTGGTGTTTTTCCGAAATGGGAACAAGGCTCGAGGGTAACATATAGAGTAGCTTCACCGAGCAGTTCTTTTTTCCCTACTGATCGTATGGCGTTCACCTCGGCATGTGGCCCGCCGTATTCACTGGTGAAGCCCTCACCAATAATTTTGTCATCGTGGGTGATGACGCAGCCCACCATCGGATTCGGAGCAGCCAAACCAAGGGCATTTTTGCCCAACTTGATGCATCGATGCATGTATTTTTCCGCTATCTTCACGCAGCAAAAATAGGTCATTTAATTAAAGACGATGAACGCGAATATTCGCGAGATTTCGCGAAACGACAATCAACAGGTGGCGGCCTTGATACGAAGCGTATTTGAAGATATGGGCATTCCCAAAACAGGTACGGCGTATGCTGATACTTCCCTGAATCGCATGTACGAGGCCTACAATCGGCCGAAGGCTTTCTATTTCATAATCGAGGAAGATGGAAAAATCATCGGTGGAGGGGGCATTGCCCCATTGGATAATTGCGGGGGCAATGTATGCGAACTGCAGAAAATGTATTTTTTGGAGGAAGCCCGCGGACGTGGATTCGGCACTAAAATGCTAGACCTCTGCCTGGGGAAGGCCAAGAAATTTGGTTTTGACAAATGTTACCTTGAAACTATGCCCTATATGGATGCCGCCCGAAAGCTTTACGAAAAGAACGGATTTGAGTATATCGATGGGCCCATGGGCGACACCGGACACACTTCTTGCTCTGTGTGGATGCTGAAGACACTTTGACCTATGCTGCTTTCTGAAATCAAGAACATCTTCCATCTAGAATTAAAAGATCTCTATCCGAAAGCGGAAATTGACAGTTTTTTCCATCTAACGGTCGAACACTATTTGCAGCTTGAACGTTTTGTTTTGGTCATGCGACCCCAGTTTACCCTGAACAAAGAAGAAGAACTACCCTTGTTCGAAGCATTGTCGCAATTAAAACAAGAGAAACCCGTACAATACATTTTGGGCGAAGCCCATTTCATGGATATGGTCTTCAAGGTCAATAGACATGTATTGATTCCCAGACCCGAGACCGAAGAACTGGTACGATGGCTTTTAGACACCGGGCAAAATCGAAGCGTGTTCAATAACCCGAAGATCAAAATTCTCGACATAGGCACCGGAAGTGGTTGTATTGCCATTGCACTTGCCAAAAACCTCCCCCTTGCAAAAGTATATGCACTTGATATTTCTGCTGAAGCACTCAAAGTGGCAAAAGAGAACGCCAAAATGCACGGGGTAAGCATGGAATTCCTTCAAAAGAACATTTTGGATGGAAAGAAAATGGACCTCCATTTTGATCTTATCGTGTCAAATCCGCCCTATGTGCGGGAATCTGAAAAGACAGAAATCAACAACAACGTCAAAAAATATGAACCGCAGGGAGCCTTGTTCGTTTCGAATAAGAATCCACTGGTATTTTACAAGGCTATTTCAGCGTTTGCCAAATGCCATCTGGATTTAGGCGGTAGCCTTTTCCTCGAAATCAATCAATATTTGGCAAAAGAGACCGTACTATTGCTGCAACAACAAGATTTCAAGGATATTGAATTGAAAAAAGATATTTTTGGGAATGACCGAATGATCAGGGCAAAAAATGGAGTTAAAAATCAATGCAGTAAAACGTAAAGTCTATGCATAGCATCGTTGTGTTTTGTGGCAGCAGTGAGGGTGAAGACCCAAAGATTATTCAGGATGCCTCAAAATTGGGAAGTACATTGGCCAACCAAAACATCACCTTGATCTATGGCGCCGCCCGCATAGGGGTCATGGGCCATGTCGCCCAAGGTTGTCTTGACAATGGTGGAAAAGTAATCGGGGTCATTCCTGATTTT
>JANQOD010000375.1 GCA_028289745.1 Allomuricauda sp.
ATCCCAAATCTGAATTACTATGAAGACCTACAAAATCAAGAGCCTGATCTATTTTGGCTGCTTTCTAATGGCATCTTTCCTTTATTATGGTATCGAGCAGTACGACCGGTACCAAGAATTCACTATGGCGAACGATGTCGCTGAGATTGAATCAGCTGAGCTCGACACTACTGAGCCAGATAAAAATCTTGATGGTTCAAAAGATTTGGCCGAGAACCAATAGAGATGGTCCAAGCCCGCGCCATCTTTTCCATGTTAAAGACTTCACAAACTTTTCTGTGGTTTTAAACCCCTTGCCCCAAGAAGTGTCAAAGGGTTGAATCATTAAAAATTTAAACCATGAAAAAAGTTTTGATCACTATGGCCCTTTTGGCCGGATTAACAGGGTTTGCCCAGCGCCACGGGCACGAAAGACACAGAGGTGTAGCGGTAAAAGAGATGACACCTGAACAAGTGGCCACCTTAAAGACAAAAAAAATGGCCTTAGCCCTTGATCTTACGGCAGAACAACAGCAAAAAGTCAAGGCAATCCATCTAGAAAATGCCGAACTGCGAAAAAATAAGATCGAAGAAAGAAAGGACAAAAAGGAACAGGGCGAACGAAAAAAGCTCACTGCCGATGAGCGCTTCGCCATCGAAAATGCCCGATTGGACAGACAACTGGCCCAACAGGCAAAAATGAAGGAAATTTTGACCGATGCACAATACCTTCAATGGAAAAAAATCAGTCTACTAAAACATCACGGCAAAAAGAAAATGAGGATGGGCAGTAGTAGAGGTTAGTGTTTTTTGTTGATTTTGGAAGGGCTCCAGCTCCTGATGCCATCAGGATGTCTGGGGCTCTTCATTTTTGCCCCTGTGTCACCGTACATCGATAAAATAGCACTATTTACCGAATCACACGGCCTGTCGAGACCATCTCAGCGTACATAACATAGAAATCATAATCTAAATTTTAGTACAATGAAAACAAAACAGATGTTATCGATCCTTACCTTACTAGCCATCTGTTTGTTTGCAAAAGCCCAAGAAAAACTACACTGCCTTGACGACAGTTGCGGTTTTGAACCCGGGCAGATCGTTTACCTTTTTGGTGACCAAGTGCAATTAAGGGAGGCCCCAACGAGGCAGGCCAAGGTCTTAAAGACATTGCCCATTGGCATGCACATGGTCATACAAGAAAAACATGAGAATTCATGGCGGTACAGGGGTGTCGATTCCCATTATTACAAAGTCGATTACAAGGGCACCGAAGGGTATGTGCTGGGCGGACTCTTGGCCCTTGAAAAAAAGACCATCAATGATGTGGTACATCTATTCGGCAGAGCCAAAATCGGCGATGAAGACCAGCTGGTAATTCGCACGCTGCAAGAAGATGGTTCGTTTAAAGAGAAATCGACACGCTTGGGCAACGGTCAATTTTATTTGACAGAATTGGGCACCAAGGGCCTGCCCAATGTCGAAGGCATTTTGCTGGTAGACTATGTGGCAGAAGGCTGTGGCATCGAAGGTGGCGGTATTTACCTGTTTCAACAGGGTAAGGTGCTGCATCAAGCAGCACGTTTATCACAGGTATCAGATGCAGGGGTCTATTATTTCTGGGAAGAATTCATATTTCCTGAAGATAAGCATGGCGTGGCCGGAAAGATTCGCTACAAGAAAGAAATTGGTGAATACTTCGATGAGGCATCCAATTGGAAAAAAACCAGTATAGAAACCAAAGAACTGGTCTGGGCCAATAGCAATTTGGGGCCGGCACAACAATGACCAAAAAAGGCCACCAATATTGGTGGCCTTATATTGTTTTAAAGGCATTGCCCCAAACACCATAGAAGATCTATGATAACGCTTTATCAAAAAAGTAAGTTGTCATGCCGATCTCTTGTCAATAGCAATCCATTTTCAATTGTTCAGCATGTTCAAATTCACTGAGCGGTTTTTGAAGGATAGATGCCGTGACTTCCCCCAAAACATCCAAAACCGAGTTTTGCATGGCAATAGATCCACAGATCATGAATACGGCCCCAGCTTCCAGTTTTTGCGCCAATCGTTCGGCATCTCTTTCCAGTAGCTGTTGCACATAAACTTTGCCACCATTTTCTTGTGATAACGCTAAATGCAGATGGGCAAGCTTTTTGGCATCCAATGCCCGATCGAGATACTCTTTGTATAGGTTGAGTGAATCGCGTGTTCTTCCGCCCCAATAGAGATCGATGGGTATTGCCCCAACATTTTCATCAATAATTCCCAAGAAGGGCGCAATGCCGGTACCGTTTCCTATGCAGACAATCTCAGGGGCATATTTTGGAAAATGAAAATCGTAATTTCTCTTGATTCCTGCATGAAGTATTTGATTCTCGCCCACACTGCTTAAATAGGGAGAACTGACCCCAAACTCGTGCCTCTTGATACTCAGCACCACTTCGTCTTTGATCCTGGCGATGGAGTACCATCTGACCATGCCATCTTCATCTGGACTATATTCCCATAAATCGCCAGATTGAAATTTGACTTTTTTCGATGGTTTCAAATGGATCAGAAACGTATCGTCAACATTTAACTCCGTTTTCTTGACCACTTCAAACGGTTTGGGCCTTGTTCTCTTCATCTTCTTTTTTCGGGGCTCGATCTGAATTGTCGTACCTGTGGCCTGGCCCCATTGTTTGGCCCAATCATTAAAAGCGTCAAAAGATTGGTTGTTGATCTTATACAGTGGCAAACTGTTGATAAAACCGGTTTGGGAGGCCAACAGATGATCAAGGTCAATAGCAAATTGGCAATAACTGGGATACGTTAAAGAACCAAAACCTACCACACTATATTTTAAGGGTCGTTCAGGTTTGACAGACCCCAACAATGTTTTGATATTTTTGGCATTGGTCGGGGCTTCACCCTCACCGTAAGTGGCGGTCAAGAAAAGTAAATGTTCTGCTTTTTTGTAGATGCAATAGTCATTGATCTGTGAGACAAAAACGCTTTTTCCCGCTTTGGTGAGGCCTTTTTCCAAGGCTTCAGCAAAGGCAAATGTGCTTCCGGTCTCTGAACCGACCAAAATGATATGGCTGCATTCATCTTTGTCTTTTATGGGCTGTGGGATTTTCGAATTCTTCAATCGCCGACGCCACATCACAAATCCGGAATACATAAAGAACAAGATGGAAACACTTGCCAACAAAAGCACCATTGACCAAAGTATCGAACCTTGCCCCGTATGTAGGGTCATGCTCAAATCGCTCGCCAAAAGAGTAAACGGATAAGGTCGCTCGCTTAAAATCTCACCAGTGTATTGGTGCACATAAAGCTCTTTCTCAATCAGGGAGAGCTCAAAATAATCTTCTGGAAACGCTGAGAACGGAAAATTCACCGACCGTACCTGGCCAAGGGTGATTTGCTTGAAAAGTTCCAAATCAGCCGGATTTACCAACGCACCTACATCGGTATCGGGTTCAACCCTTTCATGGGTGACCTTGGTGGTCGGCAAGAGCGAAAATTTTTCAGCGGAAAGATACACCCCTGTTGCCGCGACGATAGTGATGGGCAGCAAAGACCATCGCCCCAAAATCACGTGATAGCGCAGCTCAAAATAATCTTTCTGAACCTTTGAAAAGAGCTTCATGAACCCTCCCTGCCGCTTGATGATCAAGAACAATCCCGTAATGGCGATAAGGCACAACAGAAAGGAGACAAGGCCAACAAAAAAACGCCCAACACTTTTTAAAAAGAGCGAACGGTGCAAATTGGTGGCAAATTGAAAAATGGGATGTTGGGGTTCTGGCTCGCCCAATTTCTTTCCGGTCAGCGGATGTACATAAATGGTCTGGCCATCACCTGATTTGGTGACCACATTAGCGATCAAAAAGTCATTGGCATCTACCTCAAGGGTGAGTATCTCATCATATTCATCTTGCAAGACGCCCAAGGTCCCGGCCAACGATATTTCTGAAAGCCCTACTGGCCGATAGGGTTTCACGGCACTTTGAATGGGCTCAAATGCCAGTACGATACCGGTAACCGAGGCCAAAACCAAAAAAAGGCCCGAAACCAGGGCCAAGGTTAAGTGACTATACCTCCAAATAGAGATGGTCATGCCAAAAAGATTATTGCGGAATCATTCGAACGTAGCGAATAAAACCTTTGCCCTCCATTTTTGAGGTCAGGTTCTCAGAAGTCAGATCAAACTCTACATCATCGATGTAGTATTCTTGATCTTCAACGGCAGATTCAAATCGAATTTTGTGTCCGGAATCGATTTTGTCAACCGGAATTTTCAAAACGGTCATTTTGCGCTGCCCTCCCGTTACCGTCTCCCCGACAATCGCATCGATGTTTGGTCGTTTTATGCCATAGAGGTTCTTCCACCATGCCGTGATATCGCGATACCATTCACTATCATCACCTTGAACATAGAGCGTTTCAAGATATGCACCGTCCGCATCTAAAATGGAAACCACTACATAGGCCCCTTCCCCTTCATAATTGATCAGTTGGATCATGCACTTATAATTCACGGTCTCAGGCGCTTTGGCAAAAGCCAATGCCCCTAGAAGTAGTACCCCCAGTGCATAGCTAAAAAAAGTCTTCATCTAAAATTTTCTTTTCCGTTACAATTTTAAGAAATCCAATTCTTTTTGGTGCTGTTGCAGCAACTCATTCTCTTTTGCCAAATCGTAAACGGTTTCTTCAAAATCGGTTTTAAGCGTAACATCGGCACCTTGATCGATAAGATACCTTAGAATTTCGGTGTTCTCTGTAGACATGGCCGCTAAATGTAGCACCGTATTTCCCTCGTCGTTCTTTTTGTTGATATCAAGGCCAAATGCTTCCAATCTTTTCAATAATGGCAGATTGCTTTCTTTGGCGGCAAGATGCAACAAGGTATTGCCATCGTGCTGCGATCGATCCAGTTCTAAACCAGCTTCGCCCAAAAGCTTCAGTTTGGTTTCAAAAGCATTTGGGTTTTTGGCTGAAAAGCTTTGTATCAGATAGTAGGCCATCGTATTGCCACTTTTATCCGTGATTTTGGCATTAGCGCCTTTTTCCAACAGCAACCTGACCACTTCAGGTTTGTTATGCGACACCGCCATGGCCAGTGCTGAACGCCCTTTTTTGTCTTGAAGATCGATCGCCTGGATCCGTTTGGCCAAAAGTTGCACCACTTCGAGGGTATTGCCTCTTGAGGCATTCATCAAAGGGGTAACACCATCGTTGTCTTGCAAGTTCACCTCTAAACCGGCATCGATCAATTGTTTGAACAATGAAACATCATCATTGCGGCCTGAAATAAAGTGCAAAAGGTTTTTGCCGTCTTCATTCACTAAATCATTGGCAAGGCCCAAACCTTCCAAGTAGTCGAAGACCTCTTTGCCGTTTTGTGCCCCCCTTGTGCCTTGGGCGGCCATAACCAGCGCATTTTCTCCCTTCTTGTTGATCGATTCGTAAGCTGTCCCTTTTTCTACCAGGGCTCTCAAAAAGGGGATGTGACCCCCTTTGGCGGCATACTGAAAAATTCCGTTTCCGTAATTGTCAATACTGTTCAGCGGCAATCCCTTTTCAATGAAATAATCAATAATCCCGAAGTCTTTGGCAAAAGAGGAAACCAACAATAGGGCATTGGCCCCACTATGATTAGTGGCCTTGATGTCAGCATCGTGTGCCAAGAGAAAATCATACAGCTTTGTATTGGTCTGCCCGGTCACTGCAGAGAAATTCAATACAGAATAGCCATGGGCATCTACAATGTTCGCTTTGGCACCCCTATCGACCAACCACTGCATCATCTCAAGATTGTCGCGATATGCGGCCCAAAAAATATAGGTTCGGCCATCATGGGTAATCTTGTCGACCTCGTTTCCCTTTTTGCCCAAAAGATGCTTGATGGTGCCATTATCGACCTTTTCAATAAAGGCGTAGCTTACCGCATCGAACATGTTTTCGTTGAGTTCGGCAACATCGTTGCCCTGTGAGATCGCTTCTTCAATTTGGGCAATGGATGGGTTGCTTTTCCAAAAATCGCGTTGCAAAAAAATGTTGTCTTGGGCGAAAGTTACGACCGTGAAAAGGCAACAAATCAGGGATAAAACACTGACCCTCATGGTTTATTTGCTTTTCGAGTTTTCTTCCATTGCTTCTTTTGCCACAAAAGACTCAATGGTATTGGCAATGTCTTCCTTTTCGACCATTTCTTCATCAAAAAGATGCTTGAACAATACTTTATTGCCTACTTTTTCCTTTAAGGTCAAATCGGTATTGCGGGCATAAACCTCATCCCAAATCGAGCGTACCGTTGCCCATTTATCGTAATTCTCTACCCACCAATCCGCTGCGGCTTTGCAACGCTCATCCGGTACCTGTACATAGGTATTGTACCCCTTTTCCTTGGCCAGGACAAAATCGGATTCCCCTTCTTTGCGCACTACTTTGGCATTGTCTTGGTCATGCACCCAACCCTCGGCAGTGATTTCATGGCGGTTGCCGCGCATGGTAACATTATAGTCGGCACGTTTGGTATATTCACGGCGTGGCAATGGGGCGGGTGTCACATTTTCCCAATAGCTTTTGCCGTCGACATGTACCCAGGTGGCACTCCCCTCATAACGGGGGCTATCATCTACCTGAAATACCTTTTGCGTCCACTGTCCATCGACTTCACCAGCTTGTTTTTTATTGAAAGTCCAATTGTTGTCTCCATTGTACATATACAAATCAGTATTCTCAAACAACCAATCTTGTCTCCAATGCTTAATAATCATAGGCTCTGAAGGGTTCCCTACCTGAAGAATGTGCTGAATAACAACCTTATCATCTTCGTCGGTAACCAGCTGTGCCCATTCAAGGCCCTTGTCCACTTTGGTTTTTGATGGTTTGTATAAAGAATCTTGACTGTAATTGAAGGTTTCCGCAAAATTGAAGGTAACCTCGAAGCATCCACACATTTTTTTAATGGCCTGACGGTCTTGTTCTTTTTTGGCCTGTGCATGCACACCTACGGCAAAAAGAACGGATAGACTGGTTAAGAAGGCAAATCTTTTCATGATGAAGTGTTTTTTTTGATAATTGTTAAAAAGGAAAAATAATCTTGTTCTTATTTAGATTGATTAAAAATAAATATATATTTGCCGACAAATGTAGTCAGGAATGAGTCTAAATAAAAATAATTGTCCGATTATTTTTTCACTTTTTCTATGCTTGGTGCTAACGGCCCAAGAGGTAAGGGAAAAAGACTCGATCCGTACTCAAAATTTGGATGAGGTTGTAGTGACCGGGGAGAGCCAAGTAATGTCTTTGAGCAAAAAACTTTTTACAGTAGGCGTCATTGACCAAAAAGGGATAACGCGATTGGCAGGCAACAATTTGGCAGATGTACTTACTCAAAACCTAAATATTACCGTTGTTCCTGATGCTTCAACAGGAAGATCTACCATCAGCATGTTCGGACTTGATGGGCAATATGTAAAAGTGCTGATTGACGGTATTCCCATGGCCAGTGATAATGGCGTGGGAAACAATATTGACATTACACAGATCAATCTTGAAGACGTAGAGCGAATTGAAGTCATAGAGGGCTCTGCCGGTGTACTTTACGGTGATAACGCAGTGGCCGGCGTGGTCAATATCGTGACCAAAAGAGGGATAGAGGGAGATTACAAATGGCAATTACAAGGAGCGCTCCAAGAAGAAACCATAGGAAATGAATATTCATTATTTGACCGGGGAAGGCATATTCAAAACATTAAGGTCAGCAACCAAATTAGTCCTTCGGTTTCTTACACCCTCGGTGCTTCCAGAAATGATTATGGGGGTTTTTACAATGGTTTTCAAGGTAGGGATTATGTGAATATTCAAGACAATATCGTGGTCAATGATGGACTTAGGGGCACAGAGTGGAACCCAAAAGAACAAATTACCATGTTCGGAAATATAAATGCCGATTTAGGCAAGCATAGGTTATTTTACAAACTGCAGTATTTTGATGAAAACCTTACCATTTATAACCGAACGGTAAACGGCAGATT
>JANQOD010000170.1 GCA_028289745.1 Allomuricauda sp.
TTACAACAATCTGGGCTATTTACAACTGAAAAAGGGAAATGCGCTGAAAGCCATTCCCTATCTCAAGACCGCCCTACAGTTCGGCCAAGGCTCAAATGCGACCACCACCTACAACAATCTGTCAGATGCCCATAGACAACTGGGCGACTACAAAATGGCCCTGTTCTATGAGCAACAAAAGAATGCCCTGAACGACAGCATCTTAAAAGTCGAGAACCAAAAGGCCATCGCCGAAATTTCGACCAAATACGAAACCGAAAAAAAGGAAAAGGAAATCTTGAACCTGCAAAACGCCAATCTGCAGACCGACATGAGGCGAAGGCAGAGCAGAAACCTCATGTATGGGGCGTTTGCGCTTCTATTGGTCGCCGTCATTCTCACATATGCCTACATAAAGAATTCGAGAAAAAAACGGATTATCGCCGAGCAATTGCAAGAATTGGAAAGTCAAAAGGTTGAAAAACTTCTCAAAGAACAAGAATTGACAGGAATCGATGCCATGATAGAAGGCCAGGAAAAAGAACGGCAGCGTATCGCTGAAGATCTGCATGACAGTTTGGGAGGAAAACTATCGGCATTGAAACTATTTGTCGAAGATATCAAGAAGAGTGATCAGGCATTATATGGCAAAATAAAGACCGTGTTGGATGAATCGTACGACGATGTGCGCAATATTTCGCACCAAAAAAATACGTCGGCCATGATAGAAAAGGGGCTGATTCCGGCGGTCAATATGGTGGCCAACCGGTTGAAATCGACCGAGAAACTGCACGTTGAGGTCACCAACATCGATTTAAAGCAGAAAATTCAGAACTTCATTGAGCTACAGCTTTTCAGAATCATTCAAGAACTGCTGGCCAATACCATAAAACACGCCAAGGCAAAAAATGTAAACATCCAGTTTTCTGAAGAAAATAGTACGCTAAACGTACTTTATGAAGATGACGGCATCGGTTTCGACACCGAGAACGTAGATTCTGGGGTCGGTCTGAAAAACATCGGAAACCGAATTCAAAAAATTGGGGGCTCGCTTGCCATTGATTCAAACCCCGGTGACGGCACCACCATTATTTTAAATGTACCGATATGAGTGTGAAAATCATCTTGGTCGACGATCACAAATTGTTTTTGAATGGATTGGAGTCCATTTTAAAAAATGAGTTGGGCATCCATGTGGTCGGTACAGCCACCAACGGCCTCGAATTATTGGAACTCATGGAGCAGCATACCCCACAAATCATCCTTACCGACATTCGCATGCCCATTATGGACGGTATCGCCATTACCAAGCTATTTCAGAAGAAATATCCCAAGACATCGATCATCGCCTTGAGCATGTTCGATCAAGAAGACGATGTGGTCGAAATGCTCGATGCCGGGGCAAAGGGCTATATCATAAAGAATGCAGAGAAGGAAGAACTTGTCGAGGCCATTCATGCCGTCTCGAAGGGTGGTCATTATTTCAGTCCGAAGTTCAAAGGAATCCATGAAAAATGGACCGCTCAGGAAAAACAGGCCAAAGACCTAAAGCTTACACGCCGTGAACGACAAATTCTGGCCCTACTGGCCAGAGGAAAAACCAGTCATCAAATGGCCCAGGAATTAAACCTCAGCCGATTCACCATCGATACCCATAGAAAGAACATACACAAAAAATTGGGCATCAAAAGTAATTTGATCTTGGCAAAACAGGCGAGCAAATACCTTGATGATAATTGAGGATAAAAAAATAATTCTGCGCTATTTTTACTGCTTGGTAAAAACCGCTTCTGCGCCTGCGTAATTGTTGGCATCGATATCTTCACCGGCAATGACCAATGTATTGCTGCCTTCGAACTCAATGGTGATGGTTTCAGTGGCGCCGTTGCCATCATCCAATGTCAATTGGTCGCCCTCGAGCACCCAAGTGGCCGTTTCCGTGTCACTCTGTGTCGGGCAATCAATGTTCAACCCGCCCGTGCCTACATTCTGTTGTAGGTAGTTGATTCTATCTTCGCTGGTCACCGTACCATCGGCATTGAAGGTGAAGCTTACCAAAAAACAATCTTGGGCCGCCAAAAAATCGACTACTTCATCAACAAAATTAAGCGAACTGCTTTCTTCAAAACGGGCATCGGTCAGGTTCCATGTACCAACTAAAGAGGCCGTTTCAATTTTCTCGTTGTTTTCTTCATTGTCGGTAGAACAAGACATAATGAAAGTACAAGCCACAAACAGGAGAATAAAAAATCGTTTCATGGTAGTCAAATGTGAAGGGTTTGTTCTTTTCAAAACGGGAAAATGAACATAATAGTGTTCTTGCACATCAATTCTCTAAAAAACAAAACGGTACGTAGCCTTCAGCAAGAAGATGTTCTGCGGTTTTTGACCAAAGATATTGTCGCCGAGGCTCGCGAACAATGCTTCGGAAGGGTCACCTGACTGCGAGACGTCTTGCGACCATACCAAGAAGATTTCCGATCCTGGAATATATTCCCACCGGATGACCAGATTCGAGCGGAACTGGATAAATGAAAAATCTGGATTCCCAAAGGTAAAATCAATATTGCCATCTACATCTTCATCTACAGAAAACGTATCATCTGCAAACGTTATTTGATCAGTGCCATATTGTACAAAGCGATCCTCAAAGACTTTGGCAGTGGCATTGGTCACATGCTTGAAATTTGAATACCTGCCCCTTGAGATAAAAGGTTGCCCCCAATACTGTATCGTTAGATTCGGATTGATGTTGTAGTTCAGCCGTAACGACATGCTCAAGGTACGCTGTTCTATTTCACCGTTTAGATAGCGCACACCACCAGCCGTATCGATATTATCGATATACTGAAGCTTGTCATTGTTTATACTGTATTCAGGAAACACCGAAACTCTCAAAGCATCGATAGGCTGATAGCGCACACCAAACTCAATGCTATATCTGCTCAAACTGTTATCGAGCGCCCTTCGGCCAAATTGAAAAAAGTTGAACCGAACTTTTTTACGGTTATCGGTACCCACACTGTTCCAGAAGCTCATCCAAGGCGACCGTCGAAGTCGTGGTCCACCTCGTAAGGCAAAGTTTGAATACTGTATGGGCGCGTAATTGAACCCTATATTTGAAAACCAGTTGTTGTCCCAATTTTGCCAGCTATTGGTATTGAACTGAAGATAATTGTGGTTGCCCCCAAAATCCCATGCGCTCCAGTGGTTATAATTAATACCGACCCTTCTAAAGGTACTGTCAGGCTTCAAGGTACGATAGCCCACCCATGTATAATGCCTGATGTCATCTGATTCACGTTGAAATCCGATATCATTGAGTTCCAATTCGGGTGAGCGCCAAGTGCCCCCGGTCTCGAACATGAAATGCCCGTCACCCACCTTGCCCAATTGCAGATTGCCCCCCGTACCTGTCAATGAAGTTCTTTCGGGGTCAACTTCAACATGATCTGAATCGACCCGCTGAAACAAATGCGTAATGGATTCTTGGGTATTTTGAATGGCCTCTGTACTGCCCCGTACGTGGCTCCAATTGATATTTCCTCCCAAATACCAATCCCGGTCATTCCATTGGTGTTTGAAATCAAACCCACCCGTATAGGCCTGACGGTGCAAAAAACTGATGTTTTGGCCAAGGGCATCCCTATTCACGGCGGTAAAAATGCCCCCGATATAAGAATTTCGATCGTTAAAGTCTTTCTGCAGCCTGCCCACAAAATAATTCGTAAGGGGCTCGACCACTTCTTTGCGGCGCTCACCATTGTTGTCTATCGTTGCAAATTTTCTGGCCGTCACACTTTCCAACACACCGATGGCCCAGCCATCTTTTGTCTTTCCGCTGAACTTGGCCGCACCTATTATTTGCGTATTTTCAGGAATATCGACAAACTCGCCGTCTTCGGTATCAGGAAAACCTTGCGGACTTCTACCTATTCGGCGACTATAAAATACATTGTCTGACCCAAAAGTATTGCCCGCTTGCGATTGTGAGAGCCTAAAATCGAAAATATTGTTGTTCTCTACGAAAAAGGGACGCTGTTCACGAAAGAAAATCTGAAAACCATCCAAAGCAATGGCCGAAGGGTCTGCCTCAACCTGGCCAAAATCAGGATTTACCGTTAGATCAAGGGTCAGGTCATTCGTAATTCCGATCTTGGCATCCAATCCCACGTTCAAATCGGTTTCATTGCCATCACGAAAGGGATTGCCGTCCTCAGCTTCATACGTTTCACCACTGGCAACCGTATAGGGCTGTATTTCCAATTGTTTTTGTGGCTCGATGTTCTTTAGCCCGTGCAGTTCGCCAAATTCACTGACCCACCCTGGGGCATCCAATGGTACGCGTTGCCACAGCGAACGTTCCTCCTCCCTAAAAAATCTTCTTGTTGACTGCAACCCCCAAACGGCATTCTCTTCTTTGCTGAACTTTATCTGACTGAACGGAATCTTCATTTCGGCCGTCCATCCATCAGCATCTATGTGGGTACGGGTGTACCAAATAGGGTTCCAACTATCGTCCCAGTTATTGCCATTTTCAGAGACCAGTTCATCACCTTTTACACCCGCTGCGGTCACCGTAAATGAAAAGGCGGTACGTTTATCGTGGTAGCTGTCGATATTGAATTCTACCCAATCACCATCAAAGCCGTCTCGTCGTGACATTCTTCTAACAATGTTTTCGGGTTCGGCATCAAGGCATCGCACCCCTATATATAAGTATTTACTATCATAGACAATCTTAAATTTTGTTTGATAGCTCGGCGGAGTGTTTTCATCAGGACGGTTCTCTATATAGTCGCCGGCCCAATCGACAATGCCCCATACGTGGTCGTCAAGTTTACCATCGATGACCGGTGGGACGTCTTCTCCATTGACCTGTTTGGTCGTGTAAATTTTTTTGGGAATGAATTCAGGTGCTGGTTTTGGCTCTTCAACCTCTTGTGCATTCGCTGTCAAGGCAAAGAAAAAGAAGGCAAAGAACAGGTTGGTGGTCGTCTTCAAAGTGAATTAGCTTTCTGATTGATGCACGTTAAAGACCCCAAATTTTCTAAGTAGTTACAGTTTTCGCACTACTTTTAACATAATTTTTTAAAAAATGATCGTGCAAATTCCCTATCGGGTTATTGCCCAAAGAAAGCAAAAAATTATACGGAACAACCGTTTGTAATTCAATGTAATAATTGTACATTTGCAGCCCGTTTGACGGAATTGCATAGTTGAACCCATAATTTTTTTAGGTTTGGATACATTGAGTTACAAAACTATTTCAGCCAATAAAGCGACCGTTGACAAGCAATGGCTGTTGGTCGATGCCGAGGGTCAGACATTGGGCCGATTGGCCTCAAAAGTGGCCAAATTGCTACGCGGAAAGCATAAGCCCAACTTTACGCCCCACGTTGATTGTGGAGACAATGTAATTGTCATCAATGCCGAAAAAATCAATCTTTCGGGCAATAAGTGGAACGATAAAGTATACTTGCGATATACAGGGTATCCTGGAGGCCAGCGTTCAACTACGGCAAATGAGCTATTGGAGAAGCACCCCGAAAGGCTTATTGAAAAATCAGTGAAGGGCATGTTGCCCAAAAACAAATTGGGTGCCGAGCTGTTCAGAAACCTTAAAGTATATGTGGGTGCTGAGCATAACCACGAAGCACAAAAACCAAAAGCGTTTAACCTAAACGAGTTCAAATAATGGAGACAATCCATAAGATTGGCAGAAGAAAGACGGCAGTGGCCCGCGTGTATGTTTCTGAAGGAAAAGGTGCCATCACCGTAAACAAAAGAAATTTCGAAGATTATTTTACCACGGCCACTTTACAATATAAGGTAAAGCAACCTTTTGTCCTTACTGGAAATGAAGACAAATACGATGTCAATATAAATGTCTATGGTGGGGGCATCACCGGGCAAGCCGAAGCGGTTCGCTTGGCATTGTCAAGGGTGCTTTGTGAAATCGATGAAGAACATAGGGGAGCTTTAAAGCCAGAAGGCCTGCTCACCAGAGATCCAAGAATGGTCGAGCGTAAGAAATACGGTCAGAAAAAGGCCCGTAAGAAATTCCAGTTCTCAAAACGTTAAGAGTTTTCGGTGCGGTTTTTCCACATCGTTATATATTGAAGTTCATTGAAAATCCTGATGCTACAGTATCAGGATTAAATTTTAAACCAGTTGTCGTTGTTCCAAAGAACAAAACAACCCTTTGGAATTTAGTTTAGCATCTAAATGTAAAGGGCGATGTGCACAAGCACTGACCACCTTTGC
>JANQOD010000393.1 GCA_028289745.1 Allomuricauda sp.
GCCAGCCCGAAACACCCCCGGCCTTCAAGGCCAATTTTGTGCTGAATTTTGACGGTACGGCAATCGAATTTGAAAGCCCGTAGTACATCGATATTCAAAACCTGACAAAGGCGAACTGTATGAGCCGTTTGTTGTGCTTCCGAAAGTGACGGCTTCATTTGCCGAAGATGTATTCATTTTTCCAAAAGCAACCCCAAAAACAGTTTCAATAATAGTTCGTGCAGAAAAAGAAAATGTCACGGGCACGGTATCGGTAGTGCACCCACAAGGTTGGTCTATTTCGCCTTCTGAGGCTACCTTTACCCTATCACAAAAGGGAGAGACGGAAACCATTGATTTTTTGGTTACCCCACCAAGTCAAGATAGCGAAGGTACCATCAGCCCAAAGATAATGGCAGAGGGTAGCGTTTTTGACAAAAAGTTGAATGAGATAGCCTATTACCATATCCCCAAACAATATGTACTATTGCCCGCAAAGGCAAAAGTAGTACGCCTTAACATTATAAAAACAGGCGAGCATATCGGTTATATTGTTGGGGCCGGTGATAAGGTTCCCGAAAGCCTCAAACAAATCGGTTATCAGGTACATACCCTGAATGTCGATGACATCGACGAAGGCGTTCTCGACAAATATGATGGTATAGTGATCGGTATCAGGGCCTACAATGTGATAGAGGAATTAAAGTTCAAACAGCCCCATTTATTGAACTATGTAAAGAACGGTGGCAACCTTATCGTGCAGTACAATACTGCCAATCGTTGGCGATCACAGTTTGAGAACATTGCTCCCTACCCCTTGAAAATTTCGAGAGATAGGGTCACCAACGAGAATGCACCCGTAGAAATACTCGCCAAAAGTCATGCGCTTGTCAATTTCCCCAATCAAATCACCGAACGCGATTTTCAGGGATGGGTACAAGAAAGGGGCCTTTACTTTCCGAATGAATGGGGAGATGAGTTCACCCCTGTACTATCTATGGCAGACGAAGGTGAAGATGCCAAGAAGGGGAGCCTTTTGGTAGCGCCCTATGGAGAAGGATATTATATCTACACTGGGCTTAGTTTTTTTAGGGAACTCCCGGCGGGAGTGCCTGGGGCGTTCAAATTGTTTGCCAACATGCTTTCGATAGGAAAGGAAAATGTTCAATCGACCGATGAAATCAAAGGATAAACTACTCACAAAGTTTGTTTGGAAATGGGAATATACATTGGTGTTGTTGCTCAATACGATGTATATTATCATTTTCCATTTTTTGATGCAGGGAAATATTTGACCTATGGCGATACTCGATTGGGTAGTTCTTGGCGGCACACTTTTGTTCATAGCTGGCTATGGTGTCTGGAAAACCAGGGGAAGTAAAAGTGTTGATGACTATGTACGTGGGGGCAACAAGGCCCGTTGGTGGACCATCGGGCTCTCGGTGATGGCCACCCAAGCCAGTGCCATTACCTTTCTCTCGACCCCAGGTCAGGCATTTCACGATGGTATGGGCTTCGTGCAGTTCTATTTCGGGCTTCCATTGGCCATGATCGTCATCTGTGCCGTCTTTGTTCCTATTTATCACAAGCTTAAAGTATTTACGGCCTATGAATTGCTTGAAAAACGGTTTGACCTCAAGACCAGAACCCTTACCGCGATTCTTTTTTTGATACAGCGCGGACTTGCCGCGGGCATCACGATTTTTGCACCTTCAATTATCTTATCTGCCGTTTTGGGGTGGGACCTGAAAACGCTAAACATCATCATTGGTATCATTGTCATCATCTATACCGTTTCTGGAGGCACCAAAGCGGTGAGCGTAACCCACAAACAACAGATGTTCATTATCATGGTGGGCATGTTTTTCGCCTTTTTCTTCATATTGGGATCACTGCCCATTGACATCACCTTTGGGGAGGTATTGAAAATTGCGGGGGCCAATGAAAAATTGAATATCCTAAACTTTGATTTTGATACCCAGAATCGATACACGTTCTGGAGTGGCATCACGGGTGGTTTCTTTTTGGCCCTTGCCTATTTTGGTACCGATCAAAGTCAAGTACAGCGCTATCTTTCGGGCAAATCAGTACGTGAAAGTCAATTGGGACTGATCTTCAATGGTATTTTAAAAATCCCCATGCAGTTCTTCATTCTTTTGGTGGGCGTAATGGTATTTGTTTTCTATCAATACAATAGTTCACCGCTCAACTTCAATCCTGCGGCCAGCGAAGCCGTTTTGTCATCTGCTTACGCCGATGATTACCAACAGCTTGAGCAAGGGCACAAAGAATTGGAAACCGAAAAGAGAATGGCCCAAAATGAATTCTCAAAGGCATGGGGTGTCAAAGATTACAACGCCATCGAAGAGGCACGGATCAAAATGGTTGAATTGAACAAAAAGGAAAGCAGTAACCGTGATGCAGCCAGAACGTTGATTGACCAAGCAGACAGTTCGGTCGAGACCAATGATAAAGATTATGTGTTCATCCACTTCATATTGAACAATTTGCCCGTTGGCCTGGTCGGCCTGCTGTTGGCCGTTATTCTTTCAGCGGCCATGTCTTCAACAGCTTCAGAATTAAACGCCTTGGGAACCATTACGGCCATTGATCTATATAAACGCAACAAAAAGACCCAATTGGATCAAAGTCAATATGTAAGGGCGACGAAGGCCTTTACTTTGTTATGGGGTGTCATTGCGATCGTCATAGCTTGTGTGGCCAATCTTTTTGATAATCTAATACAATTGGTCAACATTATTGGTTCTATTTTCTATGGCAATGTACTGGGTATTTTTCTACTTGCTTTCTTTATTAGGTTCGTTAAAGGCAACGCCGTCTTCATTTCGGCCATCATAACGCAAATAATCGTCATTATCGGGTGGAGCCAAGACTGGATGTCTTATCTCTGGCTCAACGCATTCGGCTGTGCATTGGTCATTTTCATTGCAATGATCATTGAAGCTTTTGACCGATGGCTACGCAATCCTGCCCTTGAGACATAAAAAAACCCCGACCACCAATGGTCAGGGTTCTCTCGAAAAAAATTCTCTTCCCTTACTTATAGGGCACCCCACTCTTTCAAGGAATCTTTGTTCAATTTGACATAGTCAGCATTACCTGCCGCTTCTGCGGCTGCCAATGATTTCTTTGCCGCTGCAATGGCCCCTTGCTTATCGCCCATTTTGGCATAGATCAACGATTGTTTGCGCATTACCCAAAATGCCTTGTCATTCATTGATACCGCCTTATCGATCCATTTTTTGGCCTTTTCTAGATCTTTTCCCTCATCTAGATAATAAGCTGCGGCTGCATAGTAGTCATTGGCCGAAGGTCCTGCCATCACAGATTCAATACTTTTGGTCGCCTTTTTATCTGTGGGTACTTCAAATCTAACCCCTACATAGGTATTCTCCCATAATAGGCCCAAAGTAGCTCCGTTATTGTGCAGATCATCAATGGTGATCGTAAAGGTCTCGATGGGCATCGGCATTTGTATTACCTCAACCTTGGTGGTCAGGGCCACCTTTGCATCGTCCCATTCCCGGGGCGTACCCCAGTTTTCTGAATCTGAATAAAAAATGACTTCCCAAACGGTTTCACCGGGCACGGTAAAAATGGCATACGTGCCCGCCTTGAGTTCTTTGCCGTCAATGGTCACATCGTCACCGAACGAAATCGTGGTGTTCTTGTTGGCACCTGTTCGCCATAATTCACCATAGGCTTCCAGACCACCAAAAATTTTACGCCCCTTCATCGAAGGTCGTGAATACTTGACCACCACATCGGTCAATCCTACGGTCTGTTTTAACTTACTGGACGGACTTGGTTGAGGGGTCTGCATTTGGGCCGAGAGTGTTACTGAAAGTAGGCCCACGAATGCAAACAAGGCTAATCTTTTCATTTTGATAGTGTTTTATCGTTAGTCTGACAAAACTAAAGATAAAGGCAGGCCAAGTTTGTTAAAATAAGCCTAAATAAACTTGTTCAAAACTTGAAATATGGTTTCGAAACCGTCTTTCCTTTTAAAAAAAAAGTGAAGTAGTAAACCGATGGGCCAAGTGTGGAAAGATCTATGGAATCGCCCTGTAATTCTTCAAGGGGCACGAATTGTACCTGTCTACCACTTGTATCGAAAATACCCATGCCAAATATGGCCCTCGATGTATTCAATCGATAGTTCAATAGTTCTGAATCAAATCGCTTATAAATAACAAGTTGATCGTTGTTTGGTTGCCCTCCATCGAAAGGATTCTCCCCCTCTTCCTCCTCCTCTTCTTCTTCAGGTGGCAAATCATCTTCATCCAATGTAAAACGAAACAAACGGGAAGCCGAACTGATCGGTGGGCTCGAGTTGATGAACTCTTCAGAAGTGACATAAAAAGTAGCTCCCGCTTGCTCAACGGCCTCTATTTGGGCAAAACCGATATCTAGAATTGTCTGTGTCTTTTCACCAGAAAAAATGGTATTGTCGGTCACCCCTTCAATGATTTCAAAAAAAGGTGATAAAAATTGGCTATAGCCTACCAAATACAATTCACTGGAGGCAGCATCGTAAGTAGCCCCGGTCACCAGACCGTTTACTTGATAATCATCTAGTCGCTCTGCCAAAAACGCCCCTGGAAGCTTTGGAAGACGATAGGCGACCGTACCCTGGCTTTGCCATTGCTTGGTGAGAACGATCAAATCATCGTTCAACACAAATAGGGCCTCGGCATCCCAATCACTGCTTTGGGTGGTCATAAAGTCTTCTTGATCTTCATAGAAAAAATCAATTCGCTCGGCACTGACGGTATCCGCTCTATCGTATGCTGCTTTGGCAACCCTGAGTATGGCCAGGTCTTGACGGTCTCCGGTATTATTTCCAAAGTCTCCTATATAAATATATTCATCGTCTTGGGCAAGGTCTTCCCAGTCAACATTGATGGCATTTTCTATGGTCACCGTTCGGGTAACCGCCAAGGAAACAGTATCGATTTCGAACAATTGCGGTGTATTGCCCGAATCGTTGTGGGTAATCAACTTTCCGTTATGATAAATCAATCCCGAGGTTTCAGAAATGGTCTGTGGCAACGGCCCCACTGATTGCACGTCATTTTGTGCATAGAGCCACCCACCCAAGAAAAACAGAACAATGTATATGAGCCCTTTCATCTTCCAAAATCACCAGAAAGATACAAACAGGTAGAGCAAACTTTGACAAGAATCGGACGAATCTTCTAGAATTGCGCCAAATGGAAAACAAATGTTCAATGCTGTTTATAATTTGTTTAACTTTTTTAATTAAACTTTAAACAAAATGCTTTTTATCTTTGTCAAAACGCTTTTATGAAGTTATATCGCCTTTGGGCAAAGCAAGCACTGCCAATATCTAAAACAGAGGCTTGGCAATTTCTTTCTGACCCAAAAAACCTTAAAGTAATAACTCCAGACCATATGGGTTTTCATATTTTATCGGGAGCAGACAGACCTATGTACCAAGGCCAAATAATACAGTATGTGGTAAAACCGTTTCCAGGTTTTTCTACAAAATGGGTCACAGAAATCGCCCATGTAAAAGAAGGAGAGTATTTTGTCGATGAACAGCGGTTCGGACCTTATGCACTTTGGCACCATAAACATTTTATAAAGGAAATCGAGGGCGGTGTCGAAATGGAAGATCTCATCGATTACAAAATTCCATTCGGAATCATTGGTCAGTGGGCACAGCCCTGGCTGGTCAAAAAACAGCTAAAACAGATTTTTGGGTACCGCAAAGAAAAGTTGGCCGAGCTATTTGGCACCCTGCCCCATTTTGAGGATGAATTTGAACTGAATTGAATATGTCAAAAAATATTTTATTGATAGGGGGCTCACATGGTATTGGCCTAGCCATGGCAAAAGAACTTGCCAAAGACCATGCTGTTTTTGTGGCCTCTAGAACCAATGGCGAACTAGATGGGTCAGGCGTGACCCATATCACATTTGATGCCGCCAAAGATCAACTCGACCTTTCTAAAGTACCGGACGAAATTCACGGATTCGCCTATTGCCCTGGCACCATAAATTTGAAACCGTTCAAAATGTTATCGCTGGGCAATTTTAAGGAGGACATGGAAGTCAATTTCTTTTCTATGGTAAAAGTAGTAGCTGCGATTATGCCCAAAATGGCCGAAAGGTCAAGTATGGTCTTTTTTAGCACGGTGGCCGTTGAAACGGGAATGCCCTTTCATACCAGTATTTCAGCCGCGAAAGGGGCAATTGAGGGGTTTGCTAGGTCATTGGCGGCCGAGTATGCCCCTAAAGTTCGGGTAAATTGCATCGCACCCTCACTTGTTGATACACCATTGGCCAAAAGATTGCTGGGCAATGAAAAGAAACAAGGGCTGATGGCCCAAAGGCATCCTTTAAAAAGAGTGGGGCAACCCGAAGATATTGCCCAAATGGCCCTATTTTTATTAAGCGATAAAGGCACTTGGATCACGGGACAAGTTCTGGGTATCGATGGTGGTATTTCCACATTGAACGTTAATTGATGGCTGACAAAGTCAATATTTTTTGGTTTCGACGCGATTTGCGGCTTCACGACAATGTGGGACTGCACCATGCATTGACCGATCGGCACCCGGTCATGCCAATCTTCATCTTTGATACCGAAATTTTGGAAAGCTTACCGGAGAATGACGCCCGTGTCACTTTCATATTCGAGACTTTGCAAAATATGCGCGGCGCCCTGCAAGAAAAGGCCAATAGTAGCTTAGCGATATATCACGGAAAAACAGAGGACCTTTTTTCCAAATTGATCGCAGCGCACAAGGTACATACCGTATTCACCAACCACGACTACGAACCCTATGCAAAACGACGTGACGCTGCGATAAAAAAACTGCTCGAAAAAAAGGGGGTCGCATTCAAAACGTACAAAGACCAAGTTATTTTTGAAAAAGACGAAGTGGTCAAAGATAATGGGCTTCCCTATACAGTCTATACTCCTTATAAGAACAAATGGAAGGAGATTTTTGATCGCGCCACACATTTGACCGATCACGCAATTGTTCCTTATCTAGGAAATTTTGTGAAAAACAGTCGTTTGCCCAACCTTTCGTTGAAAGATTTCAGATTCAAAAATTCAACTATCAAGGTTCCTAAATATGAGGTGTCTTCCCAAATGATAAAAAACTATGAAAATACCCGTAATTATCCGGCAAATGAAAAAGGTACTTCCCGATTAGGGCCACACCTCCGGTTTGGCACTGTATCCATAAGGCAAATGGTCGAAAAAGCCATTGCGGAAAGTAATGAAGTTTTTTGGAGCGAGTTGGTTTGGCGTGAGTTCTTTATGCAAATACTTTGGCATTATCCGAACACAGTGGGCAATGCCTTCAAGCCAAAATATGACCGCATCGAATGGCGCAACAATGAAAATGAGTTTGAAAGGTGGAAAAATGGCGAGACCGGTTTTGCCCTAGTCGATGCCGGTATGCGACAACTCGACCAAACGGGTTACATGCACAACCGGGTAAGAATGTTGGCAGCCAGTTTTTTATGTAAACATTTGCTTATTGACTGGCGTTGGGGCGAGGCCCATTTTGCCCAAAAACTGCTCGATTATGAAATGGCCAGCAATGTGGGCAATTGGCAATGGGCAGCGGGCAGCGGTGTTGATGCGGCCCCTTACTTCCGTATCTTCAATCCGATGACCCAAGTTGACAAATTTGACAAAGAAAGAAGGTATGTCAAAAAATGGATTCCTGAATACGGCACTGATTCTTATCCAAAGAAAATGGTTGACCATAAGATGGCGCGCGAGCGTTGTCTGAAGGCTTTTAAAGAGGCATTGGGATAATTCAGGTATATTGGAAGCTATGAAAACATTTATGCATGAGAACAATATTCATCCTTTTATTCTTGTTTGACATATTTTTCGATATGGGGCGCAAAAACTTGGTAAAAGCAAACAGGTGGTCACTGCATCGGTTAAAAGACACAAAGAAAATCTTGTCAAGATCAGTGATTCTATTTGGGCATTGGCAGGGATTGCTTTCAATAAGCCCAGATCTTCAAAGGTTTTGACAATGACCATGGTCGATCCCATTGAAAATCCGAAATTGATCGAAAAGGTTAATGAAGAATTCAAAACCCGTAAAGGTGACAAAAAATACGAGCCCATGATCGCTGGCCCGCTCCCTATAGGGAATAATTAACTCAAATAAAAAAGTTGTTATGTTCAAATTTTTCAAAAAGAAATCAGAAATCGAAAAACTACAAGAGAAGTCCCAAAAGTTGATGAAAGAAGCTTTTGAGCTATCAAAAATCAACAGGTCTGACAGTGATCGCAAATATGCCGAAGCCGATGAAATTCAAAAAACAATAGAATCCTTATTGCAATGAACAATTCTGTTTTACAAACATTTCCCCTGGGTTTTCCATGGCAGACCCAAGATCCATTTTTATTCTGTGTGTATCATCTAGACTACTATCCTAAAGGTGGTGCAAACATGGGGCCCGATCCCAAATTATTTAAGGGTAGAAATTTGGGCAATGACTTTACCATAAAGGACGGCTGGCGCATGTACCACGGACATACGGTACCCGGCTTTCCATATCACCCACATCGTGGTTTTGAAACTATTACGATCGTGAACAAGGGTTTTTGCGATCATTCCGATTCACTTGGGGCAGCTGGTCGATTTGGTGAAGGTGATGTACAGTGGATGACCGCAGGACGTGGTGTGCAGCATTCTGAAATGTTTCCCCTGTTGAACAAAGACAGGGAGAATCCGTTAGAACTATTTCAAATCTGGTTGAACCTTCCCAAGAAAGACAAATTTGTGGCACCGTACTTTAAAATGCTTTGGCATGAGGATATTCCTATCATAAAAGAGGAAAATGCCACCATAAAAGTCATTGCTGGAAACTACGGGGGAACAAAGGCAAATGATCCTGCCCCGAATTCTTGGGCCGCAAAACCCGAAAACGAAGTCGCCGTTTGGAATATTCATGTTGATGCCGATACAACCTATACGTTGCCAAAGACCAGTACCAAGGTCACGAGAACGCTTTATTTTTATGAAGGATCGGAAATTTTCATCGGAGATAGAAAGATCAACCCGAATTTCGGAATCGCTTTGGACGCCGCCCAAGAAACCCAAATACGGATCGGAGGTGAAAAAGCACATTTTCTTTTGCTACAGGGCAAACCGATAGAAGAACCTGTTGCCAAATATGGGCCCTTTGTCATGAATACCGAAGAAGAGATACAACAGGCCATGGATGAATATCGAGTGACCCAATTCGGTGGATGGCCCTGGCCCTACCCCGATAATGTTCACGATAGGGACAAAGGGCGATTTGCGCAATATCCTGATGGAAATACCATTGAAAAATCTTAGACCCTTTCAATTTTGGCCCCGATTTTTTGAAGTCGTTCTTCGATGTTTTCATAACCCCGATCGATTTGTTCGATATTATGGATAATCGATGTGCCCTTGGCAGAAAGTGCAGCGATCAAAAGTGATACGCCGGCACGAATATCAGGCGAAACCATGGTGGTGGCTTTTAGGGTAGATTTAAAATCGTGTCCGATAACCGTCGCACGGTGGGGATCGCAAAGAATGATCTTGGCCCCCATATCCAACAACTTATCCACAAAGAAAAGACGGCTTTCGAACATTTTCTGGTGAATGATCACTTCACCCCTGGCTTGGGTCGCCACTACCAACATGATGCTCAACAAGTCGGGCGTAAGGCCCGGCCATGGCGCATCGGCAATGGTCAATATAGATCCATCGATGTAATTATGAATCGCATAACCATTGTCATGTTTAGGAATCAAAATATCGTCACCCTTTTTCTCAACCTGAATTCCCAGCTTTCGAAAGGCATCGGGTATCAGGCCCAGATCACTCCAACTGACGTTTTTGATGGTCAATTCACTGCGGGTCATTGCAGCAAGACCTATCCAACTACCGATTTCGATCATATCGGGCAGCATAGTGTGCTCGGTTCCGGAAAGTTGTCCAACCCCTTCAATCGTCAAGAGATTGGATCCGATACCCAAAATCTTGGCACCCATGCGTACCAGCATTTTGCAGAGTTGCTGTAGATAGGGTTCACAAGCGGCATTGTAAATCGTGGTGGTGCCCTCGGCAAGTACCGCTGCCATTACAATATTTGCAGTGCCCGTTACCGAGGCCTCATCCAAGAGCATATAGGTACCTTTCAATTTCTCGGCCTCAACCCCATAGAAATATTCTTCCCTGTTATAGCGAAACTTTGCGCCGAGCTTGATAAAACCCTCAAAATGGGTATCTAATCGTCTCCTCCCTATTTTATCACCACCCGGTTTGGGAATGTACCCTTTTCCAAATCTGGCCAACAACGGCCCTACCAACATAATAGATCCACGCAGGCCACGACCGTCTTTTTTGAATTTCGCTGTCTGTAGATAATCAAGATCGACCTCATCGGCCATAAAGCTATAAGTACCCTTGCCCTTGTGTTGCACCTTGACACCCAAGTTCTTCAGAAGATCGATCAACTTGTTGACGTCGATGATATCGGGTATATTGTTCACCACGACTTCTTCTGGGGTCAACAAAACAGCGCAAAGTATTTGAAGGGCCTCGTTTTTGGCTCCCTGCGGAATTATCTCTCCGTGAAGCCGATGGCCACCCTCAATTTTAAAAGTTCCCATGAAGTGAAGCGGTTAATGTCTTTTTTTGCGGCTGTTGCGTTGTCCTTTTTTGGTATTGCCCCTATTGGATTTCTGTGAGCGGTTCTTAAGAAACTGATTGCTTTCCGTTAGGTTTTCACCATCTGGCGCCAAATCGATCTCTCCATTGCTCAACTCTTTCAGATGCTCAAAGATGACCGAATCCTCGACACTGTCTTTGTTCCAGTTCAGGTAACACTTTTTCATGTGGTTGGCGATGGCATATTCAAGGCCATCGCGCATATCGCCCTTTTCCCAACCCACTGCGACATCGATCATTCTTTTTATATTATTGCCATAGAAGCGATACTTCGGGTGGTTCTGAGGGTATTCAAGTGGGTCAGGTCGCTGCTGCAATACCTCTTTCGAAGGTATGGGAAAGGGAGAATCGACATCTAACCTGAAATCGGCCATGATGAACAATTGGTCCCATAGCTTATGCTGAAAATCGGGCACATCCCTCAAATGGGGCTGCAAATTGCCCATCACACTGATAATGGCCTTGGCCACCCTGTTACGTTCCTCCTTATCTTCGATAGAGACACAGTGGTTCACCATTTTCTGAAAATGGCGGCCGTATTCGGGTATGATGAGTTTCGGTCTTTCGGTATTGTACTCTAGGTTTTCTACTGAATCCAAATTGATGGGATTTTTAAATTTTCTGCTTGAAGCTTAACGGGTGCAAAATAATAAAATTATGACAGTCGCGGGGTGTCAAAGTGAAATAACCCCTTCGATTGAGGAAACTTCCAAATATTTTTCGATGACCGCATCGGGTCCGCTCAAGTGAACCATTACCGATATGCTGGTATAATTACCCTTTTTTGACTTTTTAGACTCGATTACCGCCCCGGTATTATCAAAGATTTTGTTGATACTATCGATCTTGGTTTCGTCAGTGGGCACGATGAACTTATAGAGATAATCTGAGGGCCAATCCGTATTTTCTTGCAACTGTACCTTCAATCTTTCATAGAACGCTTCTGATTTATCTTTTTCCATACATTAATTTTGTGCAAATATATTCTATATAGGGCATTTTTTTGGCTTATGCCGATTTCATTACTTTGCTGCAAACAAACGATGTGGGGAAAAGGAAAATTGTAGTCACTGGGGCACCGGGTACGGGCAAAACCTCGATTATCAAGGGATTGGAAAAAAAGGGTTTTCATTGTTTCCACGAGGTCATACGTTCGATGACGGCTGCTGCGCGAAATGAAAAAGATTCAGAAGAACAGGTATCAAACCCTTTGGTTTTCGTAAAAGATCCATTTAAATTCAATAAAGATCTGTTGGATGGAAGAATAGCACATTTCGAGGCATCAACCCGGTCATCGGCCAAAGTCTGTTTCTTCGATCGGGGCATTCCCGATGTATTGGCCTACATGGATTTTTTCAATCAAGAATACCCCATCGAATTCGAAAAGGCCTGCGAAAAGAAACAGTATGATGCCGTTTTACTACTGCCCCCTTGGAAAGAAATTTATACCTCCGATAACGAAAGGCTTGAAAGCTATAAGGAGGCTGAAGACCTTCACAAGCATCTTTTCGACACCTACAGACGATTTGGCTATGATCCCATCATTGTGCCCAAAACCTCGATCGCCAATCGGTTATACTTTGTCACAAAAGCCCTGAAAATCAACTAGTGCAGAAAAATCCCACCGACATATTGCAACACCATTGGGGCTTCAAAAGTTTCAAGGGCTCACAAGAAAAAATCATCAATGCCTTGCTCAGAAACCATGATGTGCTGGCACTGATGCCTACTGGCGGGGGCAAATCATTGTGCTATCAGATCCCGGCATTGGCCAAAGATGGCCTTTGCATTGTAATCTCTCCCTTGGTCTCACTTATTCAAGATCAAGTACAGCGATTGAAAAAAATGAACCTCAAGGCCATGGCCTTGACCGGCCGCATCGGTGCCGATGAACTGATTGACCTTCTTGACAATTGCCAATTTGGCGGCTATAAATTTTTGTACCTCTCGCCCGAAAGACTGCAGCAATCTTTGGTACAGGAACGCCTACAACAAATACAGATCAGTATGGTGGCGATCGATGAGGCACATTGCGTTTCCCAATGGGGCCATGACTTCAGGCCAGCCTACTTAAAATGCAACATTTTAAAAAAATTGGCCCCCGGGGCCCCAATGATCGCCCTTACGGCGACCACCACCAAAGAAGTCTCACAAGATATCATGACAGCACTTGAACTTGAAGACCCATTGGTATTCAAAGATTCTTTGTTGCGAAAGAACATTGTTTTTCATGTCAAAAACACAGAGGACAAATTATACCAACTTCGGCAGCTGATAGGCATAGAAAGTGGCAGCAGCATAGTTTATGCCGGTACCAGAAGGGCAACGGTCGAGATTGCCGCCCATTTAAAAAGCAAAGGGATAAACGCTGATTTTTTTCATGGTGGACTGGTCAGCTATGAAAAAGAACAAAAGCTCAGGGCATGGCTCAATAATGACATAGACACAATGACGGCTACCAGTGCCTTCGGTATGGGAGTTGATAAGGCCGATGTACGAAAAGTGGTGCATTACCATATTCCTGATAGCCTTGAAAGCTATTTTCAAGAAGTGGGCAGGGCTGGTCGGGATGGATTACTGGCCAAAGCGGTTCTTTTGACCAATGAACAAGATAGGTTGCAGGCAAAAAAACAATTCGCTGCCACCCAACCTGATGTAGAGTACATAAAATTGTGCTACAAAAAACTAAATGCCTATTTTCAGATTCCCTATAGTGAAGGCCAAGGTCAAACTTTTTCGTTCTTTTTCAACGACTTCTGCCATCGGTATGGGTTGAATCCGTTGCTGACCTACAATGCCATGAAAATTTTGGATCAGCACTCGGTAATTTCATTATCAAACGCCTTTGCCCAAAAGACCACGGTTCAATTTATGGCCAAAAAGCAAGAACTCTTTACATATATCGAGAACCATCGGGCCTTGGAGGCTTTGATTAAAACGGTACTCCGTACCTATGGAGGTATTTTTGACTATGAAACACCTATAAACACTTTGTTGATTGCAAAAAAAATATCTAGGCCAGAGAAAGAGATACATGCCCAGTTTGAACGTTTGCAAAAAGATGGCATTCTCGAATACAACTCCGCTAAAAGTGACATTGAGTTGACCTTTCTACTTCCCCGTGAAGATGATAAGACCATCAATACCTTTGGTCAAAAGGTCACGCATTTCAATAATGTCAAAAAGGGAAAATTTGAAGACATGTTGGCCTACATCGATAACACCTCTGTATGTCGAAGTATATTTTTATTGAAATATTTCGGAGAAAAAATGAAGTCGCCTTGCGGTCAATGCGATGTGTGCCTCAATAAAAGAAAGCAGCCACTTTCTGAGCTCAAAAAGATAAAAACCGATGTCTTTGAACTTCTCGAGCAACACGCTATGACCTCAAAAGAATTGACAAATAGCTTACATTATGAAGAAAGCCTTATCATAAGGGTACTTCAAGAGCTTTTAGATGAAGAAAAAATAACCGTGAATGAAAAAAACCAATATGGCCCATACCGATAAGCCAAGGGAGCTACGCATCATTTTCATGGGAACCCCAGAATTTGCCGTAATCAGTCTTGACCATCTTTTGAGGGCCAAATACGACGTGGTCGGTGTTATAACCTCACCCGATAAACCTGCGGGCCGTGGTCGAAAACTGCATGAATCAGCGGTAAAAAAATATGCCAAAGAAAAAAAGTTGCCCATTTTGCAGCCCACAAACCTAAAAGACGAACGCTTTTTGCAAGAATTGAAAAACCTGAACGGCAACCTTCAAATTATTGTGGCGTTCAGAATGCTTCCCAAGGCAGTATGGGAGATACCCGAATATGGCACCTTCAATTTGCATGCCTCGCTCTTGCCCAAATATAGGGGGGCTGCACCAATTAATTGGGCGATCATCAATGGTGAGACCGAAACGGGGGTCACCACTTTTTTCATTGATGAGAAAATCGATACCGGCGAGATCATTCTTCAAGACCGTATTGAACTCACTGAAAAGGAGACCGCTGGCGAACTACATGATAAATTGGCCGATATAGGTGCAGATTTGGTGCTCAAGACCGTTGAGCAGATAAAAAATGGAACGGTGGTAACGACCAAACAGAAAGAGGTCCCTGAATTGAAACAAGCCCCCAAAATATTCAGGGAAACCTGTGAAATCGATTGGTCAAAACCTATCGATGTCATTTATAACCATATCCGTGGCCTTTCACCCTACCCCACCGCTTGGACCACTTTACACAATGACAAAGAGATGATGGTAGTGAAGATATACAGATGCACCAGAGAACGGGTGCATCATGACCTGCCCAAAGGTAAACTAATATTTGACCAAAAAGAGATGAAGGTAGCAGTCGATAAAGGTTTTGTACAACTATTGCAGATACAAGTACCTGGAAAACGAAAAATGGATATCTCTGATTTTTTGAACGGCAATGAGGTGTCAAAAAACGCCTATGTTCGCTAAAGCCCCACCAGTTCTAGCCTTACGAAAATTGTTAAAATATGATGGTTGTTATCAACAAACGTTTCAAGTTATTAACAAAAAAGCCAATTTCCCCTTGTTTTACTTGCTTCGACACCAAATCCCTATAAATTTGTTCAGCATTAAAATATTTTAACAACAATTAATTTGATTCCATTATGAACAAAACAGAGTTAA
>JANQOD010000395.1 GCA_028289745.1 Allomuricauda sp.
AGAAACAATGCCCGAAGACAAATACGGCTTTAAAGCATCGCCAGAGTCGTTGACCTTTGCCGAGAATTTAATGCATATCGGCTATGCGATGGATTGGCACAGCCAGTCATTGTTGGGCGGCCGAGAAGCTAGGGACTGGAACACCGACACTACTTTCAAGGTCGCCGATAAATCCAAAGAAGAAATGATCGCGCTAATCGACGGCACATTTGACCAAGCCATAGCGCTGATCAAAAAATTTGATGCCGACCAATTCGATGACGAGTTAGACTATTTTGGGCTGACCAGAACAAAGCGACAGATCTTTTTATTGCTTGCCGACCACATCACCCATCACAGAGGTCAAATGCTTGTCTATATGAGACTGAACGGGCTGGTACCACCCAGGTACGTTTTGTTTCAATGAAGTAATCTAGGCCCAGGGACGATTTTCGCAAAACCACCTGATAGCGATTATCCCCTTGAGCAATTGGTTTAACGGAAAAAACTGTAACAAAACACAAAGACAGGGGTCTAATGGTAAGCAACCATTAGAAAATGAAACAACTGACCCTTCTTTTTATAGTACTGTCACTGGGTTCTTGTGACTTCAGATCATCCAACAAAAAAGACAACCCCCTCAACCAAGACCTGGTCGTTGTGGCCGATAGCATATCGCTAATGATGTCAAAATACCATTACAATCCCGCAGAACTTGCCACAGACGAATATCTTGACCTGAAAAAGAAAGTGATGGGTCTTGCAGAAACCGTTGAAACAAAACAAGAATTCATAGACGGGTTCAACGAACTTTGGAAAAACGGCCCTTTTTCGCACGTAACATTGGGCACAGCTGAAAGAAATGCAGGTGAGATGGCTGAATTTATCGATTCACTGCGAGTGGGCGATCACAGCGTTTCATTACAATGGATGGATACAACGGCCATACTTACCGTGACGACCATGACCGGTGTCGACACAAAAGAGCGTGTATTTGAAGCCTATCACAAAATTGCAGAAAAGGAAACAACATCGCTCGTAATCGATCTTCGAAACAATACCGGAGGAACGTTTGCAGGTGTTCCCCTTATCGGTCATGTGCTGACCGACTCTGTTGATGCCGGAATATTTGTTTCAAGAAAATGGTGGGAAACCCATACAAGGGCCCCCAAGCTAGAAGATGTTCAAGATCTGGTGCCCTGGCAAGGGTGGTCTTTGAAGTCGTTCTGGCATGATGTACAAGACAAACCCCTAACCCGTGTACGGTTTGGGCCGATGCAGCCGCACTTCGATGGCCCCGTATATGTATTGATCAGTGATAAATCTGCCAGTGCCGCCGAGTTTGCCGTAGATGCACTTGCCCATGAAGAAAAGGTGACCCTCATCGGCGAAACCACCGCTGGTGAGATGTTATCGCAGAAAATGTTCGATTTGCCACAAGGGCTACAATTGTCACTGCCGATTGCGGAATATTACTCCACCCGAATCGGAAGAATCGAGGGAGCGGGCGTACAGCCCGATATAGCTGTTGATCATAGTGCGGCCAAAGATTTGGCCCTATCATTGATCGATGGTATGAAATTAGACGATGCCTTAGCGCAGGCACAACAAAAGGTAGATAAAACGATGGTACAACCCTTGGCAGACGAAACCATTTACCTGTTTGGCAATATGAACGATTGGGGCAAAAAATGGAATAGCACCCCTCGCTTTGAGTATAAGGGAAATGGTATTTATGAAACCACGACAACCTTTAAAAAAGGACGCTATGAATTTAAAATCGCGCCCATGAACTGGAATTTTGATTATGGGGCAAAGCCCGATCAAGAAAAAGTCGCTATCGGGCAAAGTACCGCTCTGGCGAGAGTGCCCGGAAGCAGTAATCTCATAATCGCTATTGAAGAGGAGACAACGCTGACGTTTAGTCTAGACGTCAGTGATGAAAAGGCTTCGCTATTGCAGATAATAAAGAACTAAGCCCCATCACACAACACCATCAAATCAATTTCTTTTTCAAGTGCCTCTTCGCCAATTGATTTTCGGTCAGATCAATGGCCTTTTCCAAGGCCGGTTTCCATTGCCGATCATCCATTTCCTTGAGCAATTCAGCCTTGATGGCATAGAAAAGCCCTATTGATCCATAGTTGGAGGTCTTCTCAAGAACCTTCAATTCGTCTAATGCCTGTTTGGGCCCATGAACCTTTGAAAAGGGCACAATCCGATTCAGGGCGGCCATGGGCGAATACTGGGTTTTCAACTGTAGGTCATAGAGTTTCAGAATACTTCCCCAATCGGTACCCGTAAAGGTCTTGGCCGTTGAATGGTAATACGAGACCGCTGCTTCAAGGTGATAGTTCGAGGGCAGCTTATCTTCGGTTCCGGCATTTTCAAGATGCCGAATGCCTATACCGATCAATTCGCGGTTATATTTTGAGCGGTCTTGGTGCTCAAGATCGACCATCTCACCGTGAGTATCGAGCCTGGCATCGAAACGGGCCGCATGAAAGCACATCAGGGCAATAAGGGCTTCTAAATTCGGATGTTGGCAATAAGAATTTTTCTTTAAGAGCAGGGCCAATCGCATGGCCTCATAGCAGATATCCCGTTTCAATACTTGTGAGCCCGCAGTCACCGAATACCCTTCGGTAAAGAGCAGGTAAATGACCCGAAGTACA
>JANQOD010000397.1 GCA_028289745.1 Allomuricauda sp.
CGCATATTTGGTCTTCTTGGCAATATCTTCTTGATTGAGGTACCGCCCCTTCATCATAATGGTCTTTTCATTGAATTGATGACCGGGGGCCACGGCCCTAGTGTTATAGTTATTTGACTCTTCACGGTACTTCACCAAGGCATTTCTGCTTATTCTTGGCGTTATATAGTCAACAAAGAGCGCAAAGTTCTTCTTGATATCGGACAGATCAGAATTATCAAATTCTATTCTTCTTCTTGATTTGTACCCTTTATATGGCATGGTCGTTCTGCCGGGAAATATGAAAAAAGTATTGGTGGCATCGTCACTGAAAAACTCATTGAAGGTGTTCTTCAATCCATTGGTCAAGCCTACCAAAGAGACAAAAATGAGAATACCCAAAGCCACCGTAAACCCCGCCAAAAATGTGCGGAGTTTATTTTTCTTAATGGATATGAATATTTCTCGCCAAGTATCTCTACTGAACATATGCCGAGGCCCTTACCTGTTTTATTTTTTCGTCTTTTTCAATGACACCGTCCTTTAAATAGACAATGCGTTTGCACATATGCGCAATATCATCTTCGTGGGTGACCACCAAAATGGTGTTTCCCTGATCATTTATTCTTTGGATGAGTTCCATGATTTCATACGAGGTGGTACTGTCTAGGGCACCTGTCAACTCATCGGCCAATAACACCTTTGGCTCAGCTGCCATGGCCCTTGCTATCGCCACCCGTTGCTTTTGGCCACCAGAAAGTTCGTTTGGCAGGTGGTGGGCCCACTCTTTGAGACCCACTTGCTCTAAATACTTCATCGCCTTTTCTTGACGCTCTTTTCTGGGCATTCTTTGATAATAAAGCGGCAATGCCACATTTTCTAGGGCATTCTTATAATTGATAAGGTTGAAAGACTGGAAGATAAACCCTAGAAACTTGTTTCGATATTGAGCTGCTTTTGTCTCGGTGAGGTTTTTTATCGGAACCCCATCTAACATATATTCTCCTGAATCTGCTTCATCCAACATGCCCAAAATGTTCAGCAGGGTTGATTTTCCAGAACCAGATGAACCCATAATGGCCACCAATTCACCTTCTTTAATTGAAAAGTTCAATCCTTTGAGTACATGCAGGGAATTGCTTCCCATTTTATAGGATTTGTGAAGATCTTTGATTTCTATCATGATTGGTTTGTTAGCTATCTCGTAATGAAGATTCGTACAATATGACTAACAAGATGTCAAATTGTTACAAGAATTGAATAAAAATTTTGTTAAATAATCAGTTGACCGTGACTTCAGGCTCAACGTTGTTCCAGACCTTTATTTTATCGTCTGGTCCGACACCTGATTTTACCTCTACGAAAATACCATCGCTGATACCGAGTTGAATATCTTTTCTTTCAAATTGCTGCTCTCCCTTTTCAATTTCAACAAAGGGTTCCTTGGTCTCCGTATCAAACTGTACCAAAGCTTCTTTTAATGCCAGAACACTGTCGGCCCTTGCCAGAATAATGGAGGCGTTGGCACTTAGGCCAGCGCGAATGAACGTGGTATCCTGTTTTGTCAATGTGCCCTTGATCTCAAATTGGATCGCCCCATTTTCTTCTTTTCCCTTTGGTGCGATATAATCGAGAACAGCATCAAAAACTTGGTTCTCAATGGCCCCTACCGTAATTTCCAAGGGGAGGTTTTCGGTAATTTTACCGACTTCAGATTCGTCGACCTTGCCCTCGAAGATCATTTTCTCCACATCGGCTATGGCCGCTATGGTGGTTCCTTCATTGAAATTGTTGCTTTCGATGACCTGATTGCCCTTCTCGACGGGTACGTCCAACACCATACCGCTGACGGTAGAACGTATAAGTGTGTTGGCCTGGTTGCCATAGCCACTTGCCGTACCTGTTTTGATGATATCGTACCTTTTATTGGCAGCATTGTACGATTGTTTTGCTTGGTCAAATGTGACTTCGGCCCGTTCAAGGTCTGCTTGGGAAATAACCCCTCTATCGAACAGGGCCTTTTGTCGGTCATAGTTACGTTTTTGGTCGTTTAAATTGATCTTGGCCTGATCGATCGCATCGCGGGCATCATTGAGCGCATTCAGATTGGGGACCACTTTAATCTTAGCGATCAAATCGCCCGACTTTACATAGTCACCCCCCTCAACATAAACTTCTTCGATCACCCCTGAAATATTGGGTTTTATCAATACTTCCTCTAAAGGAAGGATGCTTCCCGTGGCCACAGTCTTTTTTATAATGGTCTGTTTTGTCGGTTTTTCGGTCGAATAGATCACTGGATCTTTCGCATCCTTTTGATATAGATAGTACATCGCTCCACCGAATCCGATTAAAATGATCAGGAGAATGATAATGGTTACTGATTTCTTCATCTTGGTTATTTTGATTGCTGTTAATTATTCATTTCTTAGTGCCTCAATGGGTCTGACACGTATGGCGCTCTGTGCGGGTATGAACCCTGCCAACAGCCCAGACACCACCAATACCAAAAGTGCGGTCGCGACCACACGAACGCTTACACTCGGATTCATGAACATGTCTACCGGCCCCACATTGGCCAAAAGGGCATTGACCGCATAAATAAAGAGTGCCCCGAAAATTATGCCGGCCATTCCTGAGATTATGGTCAAGAATATCGACTCTAATATGACCTGCTTTTTGATCGACCAAGGGTGTTCACCCAAAGCCCTTCGTATACCGATCTCTTTGGTACGTTCTTTTACCACTATGAGCATGATATTACTGACACCGATGATACCTGAAAGCAAAACAAAGGTGCCGACTATTATGGCGATCCATCGCATACCGGCAAAAAGGCTCTCTACGCGGTTATATTGTTCATAGAGATCGAAATGGCCGATCGCACGATTGTCTTCAGGATGCACTTTGTGCTTTTTTCTCATCACATCGATGATTTTTTCTTTGAGTACCGATATCGAGTGTCCATCTTCGGCGGTGATGGCCATCCACCCTACATCTTCACCGTAATTGAAAGCCTGCGAAAATGAGGTAAAGGGGACAAAAATCTCTTTTTGGGCTTCTTCGCCCCCATCACTGCTGTTCTTCTTATAGGTACCTACCACCAAAAAATTGACCCCCTGAATCTTGATATAGGTGCCCAGCACCTCTTCACCCTTATCGTAAAGATCATTTTTCACCCCTTGCCCAATAATGGCGACCTTGCGCTTTTCGTTGATATCATTGTAGTTGATAAACCTGCCAGATGTCACTGTCATGGGGTCTTGGTTGATAATTTCAGGATAGTCGCCGTACACATTGTAGGCACCGGCATTGAGCCCTCTCACCACATTGTTACCGCCCGAACTGAAGCCCCCAAGTTGATTTCTCGGGGAAATAAATCTCAGATTTGGAACATTATCCCTAATGGTCTGTACATCTTCGCGCTTAAATTCAAAGCTCCTATCTTTTGGCAGGCCTTGGTAAGGTTTTGTGGTTCTTCGTGTCCACATGAACATGGTATTGGTGGCAATATCGCCGAAATCTTGGTTGATCCCATTCTCAAGGCCTTTCCCTGCCGCCAAAAGAATTATGAGTATGAAAATGCCCCAAAAGACACCAAAAGCGGTCAAGACGGTTCTAAACCAGTTGCTGGTCAATACCTCTAAAATTTCTTTCCAACGATCTCTATTGAACATGGTTATTCGTCTCTCAATGCTTCGATTACTTTTATTCTGGCGGCCCTCCATGCCGGAAAAAACCCAGCGATCGTTCCTGCCAATACCAGTACCAGTACGGTGGCCACGGCAACTTTTAGATTTACAGATGGATTTACCACATAGTCGATCTCAACATTTGGCCCAACGAGTTCTAACAGCAACATGCTCAGTATGAGTCCGCCAAACCCAGAAATGGCCGTAACAAAGATCGATTCGTGAAGAATCATGCCCACAATCGACCAAGGTTTTGCGCCCAAGGCTTTTCGAATACCGATTTCGCGCGTTCTTTCTTTAACGACGATCAACATGATATTGCTTACGCCCACTACTCCGGCTATGATGGTACAGACACCTACGAACCAAAAAAACAGTTTGATGTTTCCGGTAAGGCTATAATATCGTTTTGCTTCTTCAAGAGCGCTCCAGACCTCGACCGCACTGGTATCATCAGGTGCCACGGTGTGAACTTGCTGCAAATGTGTTTTTAGCCCATTTTTGAACATTGTCGCCTCTGCCACAGCTTGGTCAAAATTCTCTTTGGGGGGCAAGGTGTACGATAGCGTATTTACACGATCACCGCCATTGAAAACCTTTTGTGCCGTTGTTATCGGAATATAGATGCGCTCTTCTTCACGATCTTCATATTCTTTGAAGACGCCCACAATCTTGAAAGGAATGCCACTTATCTCGATGAATTCGCCTATTGGGGTCTCTACTTTGTTGAACACATCAGTCCTTATTTTCCTTCCGATAACGGCAATCTTGGCGGTTGATGCATAATCTTGGTAATTGATAAACCGCCCTTCAATAATTTTGGTGTTCTCAATAAATTGAAATTGGTCAGATACCCCTTGTATGCTATACACCAAGGCTTCCTTACCGTAGTTTACCGTGACATCACGTACAAAAAGCCTAGGCGATTGATATTCTATTGTTTCAGAAAAAAGTTTGCCTGAAGAATCAAAATTCTCATTGGTCAGCTGAATGCGCCTACCGGGGTTGAGCCCCTTGTATTCTTTTGAAGTGACCCCTGTCCATACCCATAAACTGGTGGTCGCATCTTGTTCAAACTCACGTTTGATACCGTTCTGCATACCGTTGCCAAAACCCAAAAGCACTACTAAGATGAATATACCGGATGCAACGGAAAGACCCGTTAAAAAAGTACGTAGTTTGTTCTTACGGATGGTATCAAAAATCTCTTGCCATCTTTCAAGATCGAACATAGGTTGGTTGTTTGATGATTGATGAAGTACG
>JANQOD010000402.1 GCA_028289745.1 Allomuricauda sp.
GAACAAGACCGCAGATCTATATGTGAACCTGCGATGTATGCAGTTAAAGCCTGATCGTGCAAAGCTCTATGTCGGTGGTGGGGTGACGGGCGCTTCAGATCCCGAATCTGAGTGGCAAGAGACCCAGGGCAAAAGCCGAACCATGTTGCGGTTACTTTAGGCATATCAGTTGAGAATTGGCTAATTTTGTATCCAATGAAATATTCTGACATTCCCGGGGCACAAACCATTGTCGCTTATTGCCAAGCTTATGGCATCAAAAATATTGTGATTTCACCAGGTTCTCGAAATGCACCGCTTACCCTGGGGTTTACCAAAAACACTTTTTTCAATTGTTATAGCATTGTTGACGAACGTTGTGCCGCTTTTTTTGCTTTGGGCATGTCAAACCAACTTCAAGAACCAACGGCACTTGTCTGCACTTCGGGCAGTGCTGTGCTAAATTATTATCCGGCGGTCGCAGAGGCATTTTACGGCCATGTTCCACTTGTTGTGATTTCTGCCGATAGGCCTCAATATAAAATCGATATTGGCGACGGGCAGACGATTCGTCAAGAAAACATACTGGAAAAACATATCGGCTATTCGGCGAATCTAAAGCAAGATGTTTGCCATGCCTCCGAGGTCATCGATCGATTGGCTACTGATTTGCGCTCAGATACGCAAGAAGCGGTACAGCAGTTCAATTCACAGGAAATCAGAAAAGCCCTGACGGTCGCCATTTCGCAAAAACTTCCGGTTCACATCAATGCTCCCTTTGAGGAACCCCTTTATGGAACTGTGAAGGGGACATCCATTGAAATTCCTGAAATGGATTTTTATCCAAAGAAAAATGAAACCTACCTTTCTGAACTGCTTTCCCTTTGGCACCATACAAAAAGAAAAATGGTGTTGGTCGGGGTGAATCGACCCGAAGCCGTAGAACAAAAACATATCGAGAGGTTAGGGGAGGATGAATCAGTGGTGGTGTTGACCGAAACAACTTCAAACCTGCACCATGAACATTTTTTTGCGAGCATCGATAGTATAATCGCGCCTATTGAGATGCAGCAAAACCGTGAAGAAATATTTGAACGATTACGCCCAGAACTGCTTTTGACCTTTGGCGGCATGATCGTCTCTAAAAAAATAAAGGCATTTTTGCGCCGACACCGACCAAAATATCATTATCACATTGGGTACGAACAGCACAACGACACTTTCTTTTCATTGACCCAACGCTTAGAGATGGTGCCCCAAGATTTCTTTGAAGAGGTTTTCAAAAACACAAAACCTTTGAAAAGCAGCTTCAGAAACAATTGGTCAAAATTCAAGATTCACTACCATCAAAAACGGCCCGAGTACCTGAAACAGGTTCCATTTAGTGATTTTTCGGTTTTTTCAGCTATTGTTGAGAGCATTCCCGGGCAATATCAGGCACATTTTGCCAACAGCTCGGCCATTCGGTATTCACAGTTGTTCGACATTCATCCATCCGTTAAAATGTATTGCAATCGGGGCACCAGCGGTATAGAGGGCTCTACATCGACGGCAGTGGGAGCTTCTATCCATAATGGTTCCCCGACCCTTTTGGTGACGGGTGACCTCGGTTTTTTCTATGATGGCAATGCGCTTTGGAACAATTATATCAGACCTGATTTTCGCATCATTGTGGTAAACAATTCAGGAGGGGGTATCTTTAGAATTTTGCCGGGAGCCGAAAATACAGAAGAATTCGCCACTTATTTCGAGACAAGACATTCGCTTACTGCCCAACAAACCTGTGATCTGTACGGATTTGAATATATAAGGGCGAATGGCCCGGATGAGCTATCGAAGGCCTTGAAACAATTCTACAAAGAGTCTAATGAACCTAAATTATTGGAAGTTTTTACGCCCACTGAATTGAATGACAAAATTTTGCTTGCATATTTTGATTTTCTATCTTCGAAGCAATTATAAAATCACAAAAAACACTAACTATCATGAGCAGTAGAAGAGACGAATTAATCGCTAAGTACGCCGAAGACATTCAAGGCAAGTTTGGTGAAAATCCTGACATGGACCTGTTGGCCAAGGTAGCCATTGGATTGGGACCGGCAATCTACAATCTGGATGCCTCCAAGGTATCGGGGTCTGACGAAAAAGAACTGGAAACGGTCAAGAACAATTATTTGATCAAAAAATTAGGTCTTTCAGATGGGCCTGCCCTTATGGATGCCGTTACAAATGTCATGGACCGCTATGGTCAATCAGAAAAGAACAAGCACCGTGCGGTGATTTACTACATGTTGTGCAAACATTTTGGCAAAGAGTCAGTGTACAGCTAAAAGGCAGTCTAAGATTTCAAAAGCCCTTTGTTCTGCAAAGGGCTTTTTTATACATAAAGCATGATCGAGGTAGGCAATTACAATAAGTTGGAAATTTTAAGGAGCACCAGTGTTGGTCTTTTTTTGGGAGATGCCGAGGGTACGGAAGTGTTGTTGCCGACCAAGTATATGCCCGAAAGTTTCTCTATCGGTGACGAAATCATGATTTTTTGCTATCTCGACCATAACGAACGACCTGTAGCGACCACCCTCACACCAAAGACCATTAGAAATACATTTGCCTATTTGAAGGCGGAAGATGTCAATGAATATGGTGCTTTTTTAGATTGGGGATTGGAAAAACAACTGATGGTTCCGTTCAGGGAGCAGGCAGTACGTATGCAAAAAGGGAAAAGGTACATTGTCTATTGCTATTTAGACGAAGAGACCTTTCGACTGGTTGCCTCTAGTAGGCTGAACAAGTTCTTGAACACTACTGATGTAGACTACCAGATCAATGATGAAGTGAATCTGTTGGTCAACAGAAAGACAGAACTAGGTTGGGAGGTAATTGTAGAGAACAAGCACAGTGGCCTGGTATTTTTCAGTGATGTCTTCAAGAACATCATGGTCGGCGATCAAATGAAAGGTTACATCAAGAAAATACGAAACGACAAGAAAATTGATGTAGCGCTTCAACCAATCGGATACCGGCAGCTTGATACCAATGCCGCAAGGGTTTATCAAAAATTATTAGAGGCCAAGGGCTTTTTACCGTTCAATGACGGTTCATCACCGGAAGAAATAAGAAAGCATCTTGAAATGAGCAAGAAGTCATTCAAGAAGGCTATTGGGGTACTTTACCGTGAAAGGAAGATATCGATTACCGATCAAGGCATAAGAAGTACGCGATCAAATGATTGAGAAATAGCGTTCATCGACCAAATTATGAATTTAGCGGACTTATATTTTTTTGTATGGACAAAAATTTTACATTTGTAAGGCTTTCAATTTCAACGAATTGATAAGCGATGATTTCACAATAAAATCAAATACTCTCGTTATGCCATTTATTGAAGAGAATGATTTACTTGATCTGCACAAAGATGTGGAGAAAGCCCAGATAATTAATGAAAGGCTCTTAGATCAAATTAAATACAAAAGCAAAGATCTCAAGAGAATAAAAATACAGAGAAATGTGCTCTTGGGCGTTACGGCCCTTTTTCTTGTGGGCACCTTGGCCATTACTTCTTTCACCGCGGGCCTTAGCAGTTCAAACAAGTTAGATACCCAAAATAATCTGTTGGTCTCAATCGATAGTCTTGATGCCATCAAAACTAGAATAGACAATCTAAAACAGCAAAACGAAGAGTTGAGTTTGGTCAATGAGTTCTATTTGGCCAAAAAGTTTTTGGAAAAAGAGATGATATACTCCGTTCAGGTAAAATCTTTTGTTGACAACAATGTAACATTGGCATCTGAGGCATTGACCAATACCCTTTTTGTGAAGACCAATCCGTTCTATGCGTACTCTCTCGGTACTTTTGAAACCTTGGATGAAGCCCGAAAATTTAGGCAGCAACTGGTAGATATGGGTTTTGAAGACGCATTTGTAGCTTCCTACAAAGATGGTCAGCGAGTAAAAATTGAAGATCCCTACTAGTTGAAAAAAATTAAGACCTGGTTATATGCGGCCAGGATAAGGACACTTCCTCTTTCCATTTCCGGCATTTTGGTAGGCACAGCTTTGGCCATCGCCGAAGGCTATTTTGATTTTTCCATTTTTGTTCTGGCACTTTTTACGACCATATCACTTCAGATCACATCGAATTTTGCTAACGATTATGGTGACGGCATAAAGGGCACTGATGATACCCGTATTGGCCCTAAAAGGGCTTTGCAAAGTGGTATGTTGTCGAAATCAGAATTGAAAACGGGTATTGGTGCAATGGTAGTCGTTAGCTTGATTCTGTCGATTCTTTTGATCTTTAAGGCCTTTGCTTTACAAGCCTGGGTATATACTGTGGTTTTTTTGCTTTTGGGTGTTCTCAGTATTTGGGCAGCATTGAAATATACCATGGGAGCATCACCATATGGTTATCATGGCCTAGGCGATGTCTTTGTCTTTGCCTTCTTCGGATTGTTAGCCGTGGTCGGTAGCAAGTTTTTATTTACCAAGTATATTACGGGAGATGTCTTTTTGCCGGCCATTACCATCGGCCTATTAAGTGTGGGAGTATTGAATTTGAACAATATGCGAGACATTGAATCTGACAGGCTGCATGGCAAACATACCATAGCGGCCAGATTGGGCTTTGAAAAGGCCAAGGTGTACCACTATCTCATTTTAGGGGTGGCTTTTGTGGCCATGTTGGCCTACTCGATCATCAACTATAATGGAATATTCAGTGTGATATATCTCTTTGCATTTGTGCCTATTTTGCTTCATATCATCAAAGTTATTAAGATCCGAAATCCGCTACATTTAGATTCAGAATTGAAGAAACTTGCGTTGGGTACTTTCTTATTGGCCTTACTGTTTTTAATGGCTATTAATTATTTTTTGTAATTTTGAAAGACAACCATTAAAACCTTAATGATTTGGAACACCCCATAAAAATACTTATCGTTGAGGACAATGTTATCATCGCTGATGACATGCAGTCCATGTTGGAAGAGATTGGCTATGAGGTAGTTGACAATGTAATAGTCTACGAGCAGGCGGTAGAGGTCTTAAAAAAACAGCACGTTGATCTAGTGTTGATCGATATCATTTTAGCTTCCGATAAAACCGGTATCGACCTTGGGAAACATATTCGGGAAGTGTATAACATACCTTTCATCTTTGTGACCTCAAATTCTGACCGTGCCACTGTTGAAAATGCCAAAACGGTCAAGCCTGATGGATATTTGGTCAAGCCCTTTGAGCAACAAGATCTCTATACCTCTATTGAGATAGCACTTTCCAATTTCAATTATTCCAAGAAATCTTCTTCTGCTACCATGTCAGAGGAAAAAAATGACGGACTGGTATCCAATTCTGTGCTCAAAGACTCGATTTTCGTCAAAAAGCAACATTTATATTATAGAATTCAGTTTGGTGATATACAGTTCATCAAGGCAGACAATGTCTATCTAGAGGTGAACACGGTTGACAAAAAGTTTTTGGTTCGGTCTCCCTTAAAGGACTATCTGGAAAAATTGCCCAGACATAAATTCTACAGGGCCCATAAATCATACATCGTCAATGTAGACCATATAGACGCCATCAATTCCAAAGACATAATGATCAACAACACGTTGATTCCTATATCCAAAGAATTTAAAGAGTTCATCATTTCGTCCATGAATTCTTGACGAAAAGATCTTGATTCTTTTCCCTTCAAAAAACAACATTATCCTTTTCAGCTATGGAAAGGGCCAATTTTGCAACAACAATTATATACTTCACAACATTATTTTCTGTATTTGGCCTTGCCTTAATACTTTAGTCGTGTAAATCTTAGTAAAAGTAATTTTTTCATTTTCATATAGTGTTCTCGTAAAAGGGTCTTATCGAACAGGGTAAGGCCCTTTGTTTTTCCATCCTTTTGAAGTAGTTTCCATGAAAGGCAAAAAAAACCGATAAAATACCATTTGGCATACAATTAAGCTGTTTTCACAACAGAAAACGGCATTTTCACAACAAAGTTGAAATCCACAATGGTAATGCCATTATTTTTGAACCGAAACCGAGCAACCGAGTCTTACCAAATTTAATATAAGGAGAAGGTCGTGCATTTTTGTATGGCCTTATTTTATAGCACCAATCGATTCATGATATTCTATGGATACCAAGGGTAATTTGGTTTATAGCCACATGTTTTGACGGTTTACAACAAAAATTTACCCCAGATATCAAATCATTGTAGTTTTGTGAGTAATGGTAGCGGACCGAACAATGAGCTACATGGTGCCATAAACGGGCATAGTTTATAATGAGAATACATTACCACATATTGACTTTGTTGTTATTGCCTCTTCTCTTTTTTGGCAATATGGCTTTTGCCCAAATTGAAGATACGGTCAATGATAGGTTACAAGAATTTCAACAATTTGCTTCACCCAAAGAAAAATTTGATTTCTTTTTTGCGAGCCCTTATCGCTACACTGAAAATTCGGCCTACGATTGGTTAGAGACCACGAATGTTTATCTGAACAGTGCCCAAAGAACCAATGATACATTAGCTGTTAGGCTGTACAAAGTGATACAGAGCCAACTCTACAACGACCTTGGCGATTATGACAAAAGTGTGGCAACGGTCAAAGATCTCCATGACGAGATCGAAAACTTAGATGTTGAAACAAAGAGAATGACATTGAACATTCTCGACAATAACTATGGCAAGCTACAGCTATACGACAAGCAGATTGAAATACGCAAGCAGAAAAGGGAAGCAGGTTTTACGGAGAACATTACCTTTTACGATATCTATGCCAACATTGGCCTTAACCGTGAGGCAATGAATAGGTATATCATGGAGGTCAAACCTACCATAGCCGACAATGAATCGTTCAAATTGGCGAAGTTCTACAACCAAGTGGGTGATTTTCTACGAAAAGACAATTCTGCCCGCACGGCAATAAACGAGTATAAAAAGGCCATGGGTTATTTAGAGGTGTTTATAAATGATACCGCCCAACAGAAAACAGAGCAAGAGTTAATCGAAAGTGACCTATTGAAGGCTGAAATAGAAGGTAATATTGGCAAATGCCATGTAATGTTGAAAGAATTTGGTGAAGGGGTGCCGCTACTTGAAAGCAGTATTACCGAACTAAAAGATTTCATGGAAAGTGACAAAAAGGAAGAACTGGTCAAAAATAGCCTGTACCTCGCTGAGGCCTATTTGAATCTAGAGGAGTACTCTAAGGCCAAAGCACATCTTGATGTAGATATAGACGACACCTCAATCGACTATGAGATGAAAAAAAACAGGTTGCTGGCCACATATAACGATAGAACCGAGAATTTTGCCAATGCCACTAGATACTATAAAAGAAACCAACGCCTTAGGGATTCACTACAAGAAAACGAGTCTTCGATATTGAAACAACAACTGGTCGCAATAGTGGCCAATGAAGAAATTGAGAACTCGCAACGAATGATCGAAGAGCAGAAATCTGCCAATGAGCAGATTCGCAGTGAGATACAAGCAAAAGATGAGCGCATCAATTTGGTTTTTATTTCTCTGGTTTTCACTCTTTTGGGTTTTGCCGGTCTGGTCTATGCCTATCTGAAAAGTATCAAGAACCAACGATTGATCGCACAACAGAAACATATCATAGAGAACTCTTTGATAGAGAAAGATTCACTGTTGAAAGAAATACACCATAGGGTCAAGAACAACCTTCAAATGGTATCAAGCTTATTGAGCCTACAGACCAAGAATACCCGAAGCAAGGCCGCCATCGAAGCATTGGAAGAAGGCAAGAGCAGGGTAAAGGCCATGGCGTTGATACACCAAAAATTGTATCAGAACGATGATCTTTCGGTCATTGAGATGCAGGGCTATATTGAAAGTCTCATCAACAGTGTACAGTCGGTCTATAAAAAAGGAGGTCACAATATCAGCATTACCATTGATGCAGAGGGCACCGAATTGGATATCGATCGTGCTATTCCGTTTGGATTGATTCTCAATGAGTTGGTGTCAAATTCGTTTAAGTATGCTTTTCCTGAGAGCGATGAGAATGGCAAGATTTATATACACCTGCGAAAAAATGGCGATCAAGGTTATTTTGAATATACCGACAACGGGGTTGGCTTGCCAGATGACACAGACGAGCGGGCGAACTCATCGATGGGCATTCGATTGATGAACCGATTGGTCAACCAGTTACAATCAAAACTCAATATTGACAAGACCAACGAGGGTGTTCGTTTTTGGTTCAATTTCAACTAGATCGCTTCTCTTGACTTTTCAACCAAGACACTTCCTATTTTTAGTGGTACTCCCATAGGGTATTTCTGGCGATAGCCCACATACGTATTGTTCGGCGACACAAAATATACTTAAATTTGAGTGTAATATGTGGGCCAGTTATAGAAAGCATCTACTGAAATTCAAAAGACCGAGCGGTACCTCACGTGGCATCTTGCATGAAAAGGAAACATGGTTTTTGATAGTTTCAGAGAATGATAAACACGGAATAGGCGAGTGTGGTATGCTACGTGGCCTGAGCATCGATGATGTGCCCGATTACGAAGAGAAACTAAAATGGACATGCGAAAATATCCATTTGGGCAAGGAAGTACTATGTAATGAATTAAGAGGGTATCCCTCGATACAATTTGGATTGGAGCAAGCTTTTCTTTCCTTGAAATCTGCAGACCCGTTTGAACTTTTTCCTTCAGATTTCACTAAAAAAGCAACACCGATACCCATTAATGGCCTCATTTGGATGGGTGATAAAAACTTTATGCTCGAACAAATCAAGAATAAACTCGATAGTGGGTTTGATTGTCTCAAGATGAAGATAGGGGCCATTGACTTTGACACTGAATTGCAAATACTGGCCACTATTCGTAGAAATTTTTCAAAGCATGATGTCGAACTGCGTGTTGATGCGAATGGTGCGTTTACCGCCCAAGAAGCGGATCATAAACTGAACCTTTTGGCGAAATATGAACTGCATTCCATTGAGCAGCCCATAAAACCTGGCAACTATGCCGCCATGCAACGACTTTGCCGCCATTCACCCGTACCCATTGCCCTTGATGAAGAATTGATCGGTATTGAAGTAGAAACCAAAAAAGTAGAGCTGTTACAGAACATCAACCCCCGGTACATTATACTCAAGCCGAGTTTGATCGGAGGTTTTAAAAGCAGTATCGAATGGATCGGGAATGCCGAAAAACTCAAAATCGGGTGGTGGGTGACCAGCGCCCTAGAGAGTAATGTTGGGCTGAACGCTATTTCACAATGGACCGCTACATTGGGCAACAAAATGCCACAGGGGCTCGGTACTGGAGGTCTCTATACCAATAATTTTGAAAGTCCGCTACAAGTAGAAAGGGGCCATCTTTTTTACAGAAAAGACCTATCTTGGCAGCCAGGGTTAATTCAGAGACTATGTACATAGAACAGGGGTATAGGGCCTTTCATGAAGGTTGGCGATATTTGATCGGGCTCATAATCGTTTTTTTTGGATGGCAATTCTTCGGAGGAATTCCTTTGATCGTTGCCTTGCTTTCAAAGTCAGAATCTTTGGCTTCAATAAGTGCCGATTATGGCGTCATGGCAGAAACCCTTGGGTCAAACCTGTTCTTTCTTATGATCATGTTAACCTTTGTTGCAGCAATGGTCAGTCTTTTGGTAGTGGTCAGATACTTGCATAGGCTACCGTTCAAGAACTTTATCACTTCAAGAAAAAAAGTAGACTGGAAACGTATGGCGTTCGCCTTTTTGTTATGGAGCACCATTTCGGTTTTCTTCATTTTCATCGATATTTTTCTTTTTCCGGAGAATTATCATTTTGAGTTCAAACCGATACCATTTCTTATACTGTTGATTTTGTCAGTGGTATTTATTCCTATACAGACCAGTTTTGAAGAGATGTTCGCCCGCGGGTATCTTATGCAGGGCATAGGATTGGTTTCTAAGAATAAATGGCTGCCTTTATTTATTTCATCAACATTGTTCGGTTTTTTGCACATTTTTAATCCAGAGGTGGATAAACTGGGTTATGGAATACTTGTTTTCTATGTGGGAACAGGTTTTTTTCTTGGTATTGCCACATTGATGGATGAAGGGTTGGAACTTCCTTTAGGTTTTCACGCTGCCAATAATCTTGTAGCGGCGTTGTTGGTGACCTCTGATTGGATGGTCTTTCAAACAGATGCCCCCTTCACAGATATATCAGAACCGGTTCTCGGTTGGGACGTCTTGATACCTGTTTTTGTGATATTTCCCATAATACTGTTGATATTTGCCAAAAAGTATCGTTGGAAGAATTGGAAAGAAAAACTATTTGGCAGGGTTTTAACCAAAGAAGAATTTGCAACTTTGCAGCATGAAGATGTACACGTGGCGTGATGTCCATCCCGATTTCAAATTGAATGGTACGACCTATTCACATGAAGATTTACGTGAGGTAGGCTATAGCCTTGTAAAAGAAGGGGTTGAATTTGAACAGACCATCGGTGACTTTCTTTTGGACTGGCTTTCAGAAAAACCCACCATGGAGGTTTTTACCTCAGGGTCTACAGGAGAACCAAAACACATTCATTTGAAGAAAGAGCAAATGGTAAACTCTGCTTTGGCCACAGGCAGTTTTTTTGGCTTGGAGCCCGAACAGACCGCCCTGCACTGTCTGCCATCACGCTTCATAGCGGGCAAAATGATGTTGGTGAGATCAATAGTGCTCGGTTTGCACATGGATTATCTCGAACCCTCTTCAAGGCCGTTGCAGTTCAGTGACAAGAAATATGATTTTTGTGCAATGGTGCCCTTACAGGTCTCACGTTCTATCGAACGCTTGTACCAAATCGACAAATTGATTGTCGGTGGTGCTCCCGTGACCGGTAAGTTGAAAGAACTATTGCAAGATCGGCCTACAAAGGTTTACGAAACCTATGGCATGACCGAGACCGTTACCCATATTGCCGTCAAAAAAATTAACGGCCACAATAGTTCTGATTTCTTTATAACCCTGCCCGATGTGACGGTTTCGAAAGATGAAAGGGATTGTTTGGTCGTCGATGCACCAAAGGTCGCTGATGAACCCGTGGTGACCAATGATTTGGTAAATATCTCATCGAAGAACGAGTTTGAATGGTTGGGTCGTCATGATAACATCATCAATTCAGGAGGGGTAAAGTTGATACCCGAACAGATAGAGGCTAAGCTGGCAGAATTATTTGACACCCGTTTTTTTGTGGCGGCTTTGCCAGATGAAAAACTGGGAGAACGTCTCATTTTGGTGATGGAAGGCGAAGGAGATGTCGATCAGATCAAAAAGCGTATGGAAGCGTCAAAAGAATTGGAGAAATATGAACAACCCAAGGAAATCTATTTTCTAATGGCGTTCTTGGAAACCGATACCCAAAAAATTCTCAGAAAAGAGAATATAGAACGGCTGTCATTATGAACACCGCCCATTTAGTCTTTTAACCATCACCCTAGCGCAATGCGAATTAAATTACTTCTCTTACTTTTTTTCAGTTTACTTTCAGGACACTCCCAACAAATCTTGCCCGAACCACAAAGAGCTAGGGTAATCGATGAAATTCTCAATACGCGTTTTAATGATTTGCTGCCAAAGCTGATGGACCAAACAGGAATCGACATGTGGATTTTGATTTCTAGGGAATACAATGAAGATCCGGTCTTGAAAACCATGCTACCGGCCACCTGGCTGAACGCAAGAAGAAGAACCATTTTACTGTTTTATAGAAACAAGGAAAAGAATATCATCGATAAACTGGCAGTTGCACGATATAATGTGGGTGAGAATATTGAATCGGCATGGGACAAGGAAAAAGAACCGAACCAATGGAAACGCCTTGTGCAATTGATCGAAGAACGAGATCCAAAGAAAATAGGGCTGAACTTTTCGAAAGACCATAACATTGCCGATGGCCTTGATAAGACCGATTACGAAGAGTTCATGGAAAACCTTCCGAAGAAATTTCATTCCCGGGTCACTTCAGCCGAGCAATTGGCGGTACGGTGGATCGAGACCCGCACCGAACGTGAAATGGTCATTTACGATCAACTGGTCGATATCACCCATGCTATTATCGCCGAGGCCTTTTCAGAGAAGGTAATCACACCTGGTGTTACCACCACAACAGAGGTAGAATGGTGGATGCGCCAAAAGGTCACCGATCTTGGCTTGGATACTTGGTTTCACCCTACGGTCGATGTACAGCGTACCAGTGAAGAACTGGTCGGCCATCTATATTCTTTTTCGGGAAGGCCTGACAATATGGTCATCTTACCGGGTGATTTGCTGCACTGTGATTTCGGAATTACCTATTTGAGACTTAATACAGATTGTCAAGAATTGGCCTATGTGTTGAAACCCAATGAGGTTGAAGCTCCTGTTTTTTTACAGGAAGCCTTGAAAAAAGGAAATGAGGTACAAGACTTCTTGACCGATAACATGATTGCCGGCAAAACGGGCAATGAAATTCTGGCCAAGTCTTTGGCCGATGCAAAAGCAGTGGGATTGCGGCCAGCGATCTATACCCATCCGCTGGGGTTATATGGCCATTCAGCAGGTACCACCATCGGTATGTGGGATGCCCAGGGCGGGGTGATGAAAGATGATGGAGAGAATTATCCCTTGAACCCCAATACGGTCTATGCCATTGAGCTGAACACTACCGTCAATATACCTGAATGGAAAAGGGACATTCGCATCATGCTTGAGGAGGCCGGTTTCTTTGGAGAAGATGGTTTTCGATACGTCAATGGCCGACAGACAAAACTGTTGTTGATCCCTAGGGCCAGACCCCATTTGGGCAACTGACCAGACTGTTAATCTTTTTTAAAGTTAATCTTGAAAAGAAGGTCTTTTCTTTATCTTCAAAGAAATGTTTGATAGCTATGAAAAATGTCTTTTTAATTTATGCATTTTCTTTGGTATTCTTCTCATTGAATGCCCAGATGTCTAAAAAAATAAGTGGCAAAGTGACCGATATGGGCACTCCGTTACCAAACGTCAAAATAAATATCAAGGGGCAGCAAGAGAATACAAGAACAGATGAAAAGGGCAGATACATGATTCGTGCCAGTGTTGGTGATTGGGTGTTGTACACACATCCTGGAATGAAAGAAGTCAACATCTTAGTTGAAGATGTAACCTCAGTTCTAAACATAGAAATGTACGCTGACATAGTTGAGCTCGACGAGATAATTGTCGAAAAAAGAAAACCACGTACCAACAAGGAATTGGAACTTGAGTATGCGACAAACAAAAATTTGGTGAAAACCACCTATGGTATTTTAGACAAAAACAGGGTGAGTACCCAAATGCAGATTATTGAAGGAAAAGATCTAATACCCTTCGGAACAAGTTTTCTTCAGGCACTTACATTGCAGCCCAATTTTTTTGGCCGTGTCGATATCGTGAACGATAGAGTGTATGCCCGTAGAGGTGATAGGATACCTGCAATTTATGATCTGGACGGTATGGTGCTCACAGATGCACCCGTTCATTTAGGCATTGATGATATCGATAGAATTGCCATACTCTCGGGTATGGGGGTAGTGGCGAAATACGGTCTTAGGGCGAATACAGGTGGCATTGTTGTGATCAATACGAAATCTGGGAGTGGTGGTTCTGTGACAGAACCAGGAACTGATAAACCTTATGATTACGCGAAGCTGCGAAACAATATCTATAATGGGCAGGTCGATAATGCGCGTTTTGGGCAAAGTGTATCAAAACCCATAAAAGAATTGTTGTCTGCTACAACAGAAGAGAAAGCCTTGCAAACATTCAAAGACCAAATGAAACTTTATGGGAGTTCTCCCTATTACTTGATGCAGGTATCGGATATATTTTATGAAAAATGGCACAACAAAAACGAATCAGATAAGATACTCAATATGGTGAATGAGCGTTTTGCCAACAATGCTGTGGTACTAAAGGCTTTGGCGTATACTTACGAAGAACGGGGCGACCTAAATTCAGCTTTGGAGCTTTATGAAGAGATTTTTATACTCAGGCCAAGCTACGCACAATCTTACCGAGATTTGGCCAATGCCTATGTTGAAAGAGGTGAATATAAAAAAGCCATGAACCTGTATGCAAGATACCATACCTCTAGAAAAACGGACACCATCACTAAACTTAGTGGAATAGATTCGATGATGAGAACGGAGACCAACAACGCTATAAGAACTTGGGCGGAAAGGGTAAACAGGAAAAATACGGATGTGGAAGAGGTTGAGCGTGATTTTTGGCCGATACGGATCGTTTTGGAGTGGAATGATTCAGAAGCAGAGTTTGATGTTCAGTTTGTGAATCCTGAAAATAGGTATTTCGTTTGGAGCCATAGCATGTTTAAGACACCTGAACGTATCAATGGCGAAAAAACAAAAGGATACTCCAGTGAACAGTTCTTGATAGACGAAAGCTTACCGGGCAAATGGGATATTAACGTAAAATACTTGGGAAACAAGGGTTTTGAACCGACTTATTTCAAAATGACGGTATACTATGATTATGGTATGCCCTCACAAAGACAAAATTCAAAAGTGTTCAAATTGCATGAGAAGAATTTGTACAAAAAAATCCTTTCTTTCAACCAAAGTGCCCTTGCATTTACCGATTAAACCTGCAATACCCCCATATTGAATTTTTTCTCGATCGGTGCATGATTGGCCGCTTCGATACCCATTGAAATCCATTTTCGTGTTTCGAGTGGATCGATGATGGCATCGGTCCACAGTCGGGCAGCGGCATAATAGGGCGATATTTGGTTATCGTACCGCTCTTTGATCTTTTTGAAGAGGTCGTTTTCTTTTTCCTTGGTGATTTTCCCGCCCTTTTTCTCTAAAGCGGCTTTTTCGATTTGCAACAGTACCTTGGCGGCGGAGTTACCGCTCATAACGGCCAGTTCGGCACTGGGCCAAGCTACAATAAGCCTTGGGTCATAGGCCTTGCCGCACATAGCATAGTTTCCGGCACCGTAACTGTTGCCGATGACAACGGTAAACTTGGGCACTACTGAGTTGCTCACCGCATTGACCATTTTTGCCCCATCTTTGATGATACCGCCATGCTCGCTTTTACTGCCGACCATAAAACCGGTTACATCTTGTAAAAAGACCAACGGAATCTTCTTTTGATTGCAATTGGCGATAAAACGGGTGGCCTTGTC
>JANQOD010000403.1 GCA_028289745.1 Allomuricauda sp.
AGAACTATCTGAATTTGTGAACGAACAGGTCACCGAGGTATACTATAACATTGACAAGTCGTTAGAGAGCATTGCAGAGAACCAAGTATATCAAGGGGCCGCCTATCAACAGTATGTCATCAATGCCGGTAATGCGCTGGCCGATTTTTTGGCCAATATCTTGGACAATATGCAGATGAGCATGCAGCAGGGCAGTGGTTCCGGACAAAGCGGCAGTGACTTTCAATTACCCGATATCATTCAGGGCCAAGGGCAATTAAATGAAAAGATGGGGCAGATGGGCCAATCGGGCAAGGGTGAACAAGAGTCGCAATCTGGGGAAAAAAGCGATGGGCAACAAGAGGGCCAAGGAGAAAAAGAAGGGGGCAAGAAAGGAAACCAGGAAGGTCAAAATGGAAAGGATGGCAAAGACGGCAAGAACAGGGGGGATGGAGAAAACGGCCAGAACGGGCAATCGGGCGATGGAATGAGTGAAGAAGAGCTGAAGGAGATTTATGAAATATACAAGCAACAACAGTTGATACGACAGCAGCTAGAGCAACAGTTGCAAGACATGATCAACAAATCTGACCGGGATCTGGCCAAGAAATTGGTACAGCAAATGGAGAATTTTGAGAATGACCTATTAGAAAACGGTATCACAAGGCGAACGATGAACAAGGCAAATTATATTCAGCACCAGTTGTTGAAATTAGAGAACGCCACCTTGAAACAGGGCGAAAAAAAGGAACGGGAGAGCACCACAAATACCGACCGCTATAAGACCCCCATTTTGACCAAGCCAGAACTGTTCAAGAACAACGAACAGGAAATCGAGATTTTAAATCGACAAGCCTTACCTTTGCGGCAAGAATACCGTAAAAAGGTACGGGAGTATTTCAAAAATGATTGACTTCCATTTTGAGAATGACTTTCAACTTGATAAAGACAAGTATTCCGATTGGTTGTGTAGGATAATTGAATCGGAGGGATTTCAATTGGGAGATTTGGCCTATGTGTTCTGCGACGATGAATACCTCTTGAACATCAATATGCAGTATTTGAACCATGACACCTACACAGACATCATCACTTTTGATTACTCCTCTGGCAAATGGATAGCGGGCGACATCTTCATCTCCGTTGAGCGGGTAGACGATAACGCCGCTGACCATAAGGTGAGTTTTCAAAATGAGCTACAGCGCGTCATGTGCCACGGGGTATTGCACCTTATGGGCTATAATGACAAGAAGGAAGACGAGGTGCTTATGATGCGCAGAAAAGAAGACGAAATGATCAAGATGTTCCACGTGGAACAATAAAGCCATGTTTGAGAAAGAATACGATGTAATTGTGGTTGGTGGGGGCCATGCAGGAGCTGAGGCGACCGCAGCGGCGGCCAATATGGGATCCAAGACACTCTTGGTTACCATGAACCTACAGACCATAGGACAGATGTCCTGTAATCCGGCCATGGGCGGTATAGCAAAAGGGCAGATCGTACGCGAAATAGACGCGTTGGGGGGCTATAGCGGCATTGTGACCGACCGTTCGGCCATTCAGTTCAAGATGCTGAACAAGTCTAAGGGCCCGGCGATGTGGAGTCCGCGTGCACAGAATGACCGTATGCGCTTTGCTGAAGAATGGCGGTTGTTGTTGGAGCAGACCCCGAATGCCGATTTCTATCAAGAAATGGTCTCAGAGATATTGGTAGAAGGGAACTGTGTGGTCGGTGTCCGTACCTCATTGGGCATCGATATTCGCGCCAAGGCCGTGGTCTTGACCAACGGCACTTTTCTGAATGGATTGATACACATAGGGGAAAAGCAGTTTGGCGGTGGGCGTGCAGGCGAGAAGGCCGCAACGGGCATTACCGAACAGTTGGTCGATTTCGGTTTCGATAGCGGGCGAATGAAAACAGGTACCCCGCCCAGGGTAGATGGCCGTTCACTTGATTATTCGAAGATGACCGTGCAGCCCGGTGATGAAAATCCAGAGCGATTCTCTTATTTAGAGACCCCCGTATTAGAGAAACAGCGTGATTGCCATATGACCCGTACCAGTACATTGGTGCATGAGCTGTTGCGCGAAGGCTTCGACCGCTCACCTATGTTCAATGGTAGGATCAAAAGTATCGGTCCGCGGTACTGCCCATCGATAGAAGATAAGATCCATCGTTTTGCCGATAAGGATTCTCATCAAATATTCGTCGAACCGGAAGGTTGGAACACGGTTGAGGTGTACGTGAACGGCTTCTCTACCTCCCTCCCTGAAGACGTACAATATCGCGCCCTGAAATCTGTCGCGGGATTTGAGAACGTGAAGTTCTTTAGACCGGGATATGCCATCGAGTATGATTATTTTCCGCCCACGCAATTACGGCACACGCTTGAGACAAAGCTCATCGAGAACCTTTATTTTGCTGGGCAGATCAATGGCACCACGGGCTATGAAGAGGCAGCTTCACAGGGTCTTATGGCGGGCATCAATGCACATCTTAAAATCAAGGAGAAAGAATCTTTTATTTTAAAAAGGGACGAGGCCTATATCGGGGTATTGATCGATGATTTGATCACCAAGGGCACTGAAGAGCCCTATCGCATGTTCACCTCACGGGCTGAATACCGAACGCTGTTACGACAAGACAATGCCGACTTGCGCTTGACCCCAAGAAGTTTTGAACTCGGCTTGGCAACAGCGGAAAGAATGAAAAAAATGGAAGAAAAAAAGAAAAAATCACAAGATTTTATCAATTTCTTCAAAAAAACGAGCTTTAATCCCGAAGAAATAAATCCGATTTTAGAAGAATTGAACTCCGCAACCGTCAAACAGTCCGATAAATTGTTCAAGGTTTTTTCGCGACCGAAGGTAACCATGGACCACATGCTGCAGTTAGAAGCCGTCTCTTCTTTTGTGGCGGACAATGAATTGCAGAACGACGTGCTCGAACAAGCGGAAATACAGGTGAAGTATTCGGGCTATATCGAGAAAGAAAAATTGAATGCCGATAAGTTGCATAGGTTAGAGGATGTGCGCATCCCTGAGAACTTTGATTATACCAAATTAAAGTCCCTCTCTTTTGAGGCCAGGGAAAAACTACAGGCCATACAGCCAGTGACCATTGCGCAGGCTTCGCGCATCAGCGGGGTCTCGCCTGCAGATGTAAGCGTTTTGTTGGTATTTCTTGGCAGATAGGCCTTAAATGTTCCACGTGGAACATTTTCTTTTTGGCCTGGTTTTTGTGTCTTGCTCCTCAACTGTACCAAGACAAAAATGAAGCACTTTTTACCCTTGTTGTTCGGAGTTTTTTTGCTCCACAGCTGCATTCCCATCCGTATAGCCCCAAGCATTTCAGACTACAAGGTCACCAAAGGAAAACGGTTCAAAAGGGGACTTCCCAAAAAGACCGTATTTGTTTTTGAAGACCCCAAGCAAGCAGGGGAGTTTTATGACTATATAAACACCAAATATCAACTTGATGATTATTATGTCGATGTGCAGGTACCCTTTACCGTTGGGGGCGATAATCATTATTTCTCCTTTTATGAAGTGGAAATAAAAGACAAGACGCTGAATATGTTTCCCGCGCTCTTCAATGCCGTGATGAACGAAGCTTTGGGAAGTGAAGAAGATGAATATATCAGCGGGGAGGATATATTGGAAAGGGAAAACTGGTTCATCGCCATGGAAGTCTTCAGCGATTCGGAAAAAGATTGCCTCCATAAAGACTCCCCGTCACGGAAACAGGTTTTGGCGTATCTTCGAGACCTGAAAAAAGAATATCTAGCGACCCATAATTACAATGAAGTCTTATTTAAGGACTAAAGATTTTTTAGTCTCGAACGAGCGGTTCGATCTGTTGCACGATGAGGGATCTGACATGCTGATCACGAGTCCACGGCCCGAAGATATTGCCGGGTATTACAACAGTGAGTCCTATATCTCCCATTCCGATAGTAGAAAGACAATTTTTGACAAACTCTATTTCTTGGTCAAGGGTCACATGCTTTCAAAAAAGCTCAAATGGGTCAAGAAGTGGTGCGGACATGGGACATCGTTGCTCGACATCGGGGCGGGATCTGGTGATTTTATAAGGGAAGCACAAAAAGGCGGTTGGTCGGCAACAGGGGTCGAGCCCAGTGAATTTGCCCGAAAAAAAGCAATGGAAAAAGGGGTTTCACTGATGGCCGACATGAAGACCCTTGAAGGAAGAAGGTTTCAGTGCATCACCCTGTGGCATGTGTTGGAGCATCTTCCCGAATTGGAATCCCAAATCGAAACGATTTCGAAATTACTTGAGGCTGACGGAACCCTTTTTGTTGCCGTGCCCAATTTCAGGTCGTTCGACGCAAAATATTATGGAGTTTTTTGGGCGGGGTACGATGTGCCAAGACACCTATGGCATTTTTCACAAAAATCAATGGCACACCTTTTTGACAAACAGCACATGAAAGTGGTCAAGACCATCGCCATGCCTTTTGACGCTTTTTATGTCTCCATACTTTCAGAAAAGTATAAGAGAAATTCTTTTTGGTGGTTGGCTTTTTTCTGGGTAGGGCTATGGTCAAACCTGAAAGCCTCCTTTTCAGGAGAGTATTCTTCACTGATTTACGTTTTGCAGCGAAAGAAAACCATTTAAAAGGGTTTACGGCATGTTCTCTGTGGTAGCCAGCAAATACATAGCACCAAGGCAAAAAGAGGGCTCAGAAGTGATCATATGACAACAAAAACAATAAATTTTGATGATGACAAATCAATATAATTATAGATTTTGACTATTTAATGCTTTAGTCGCCAATTTATATGCTCTTCCCAAACAAGCTCATTCAAAAAGCTTTTCTATTTTTGCGCCATCTTAAAAAAAGAACAATGAAAAAATTAGCCATAGGCCTTTTCGTGATTTTGGCAACTGCTTGCCAGCAACAGAAGATCGGTTATGTCGATACCGTCGAATTGCTTGAGGGGTACCAAGAAAAAATCGATGTAGAAACGCGTTTTAACACCAAGCGGAGCGCTTTCACCAAAAAACGCGATAGTATCTCGCAGGCCTTTCAGCTAGAATTACAAGATTTTCAGACAAAGGCCCAAAAGATGTCGCAAAAGAATGCCCAAGAAGAGTACAATCTCTTGCAACAAAGAGGTCAGTTTGTGGGCCAGCAATTGCAACAAGAAGAACAGCAACTACAGCAGACGAGCCAAACAGAGATCGATAGCATTGTCAGCAAGGTCAAAAAAGAGATCAAGGCCTTCGGCAAGGCAAACGGCTATACCTATATCTTGAGCGGTGGCGATGGGGGTGCCGTACTTCATGGCAATGATGCCGACGACTTGACCGATAAGGTGTTAAAAATTCTGAACGATAAATACAAGAAGTAATACGCTTGACCGCTTTATAAAAGCCCTTTCCTTTCAGATGGGGCTTTTTTATTGCAGCAAAAACAACAGAAAGGCTGTGGGCACGAGGTAAATGACAATCGTTTTGGCCCCCTCGTAATCTTTGGCCACCCGTTGCCCGAGCAATAACATCAATAGCGAGATACAGGCCAAAAGCGCCCCGTAGAAAGCAAAACCTCCAATGTCGTGCAACAAAAGGTGCACCAATCCTACAACCGACAAAAGTCCGGCCGCAAGTTCCATGACCGCGATGATGCCCAACAACAAAGGAACACTGTTTTTGAAGGGCGATTTGGAAAAATGCGCTTTCAGCCATGAAAGATTTCCACCCCAATCCCGTACCTTATCGATACCGCTTTGTAGAAAGACAATGATGATGAACAAGAGTAAAATGGTTGCTGTGGCATTTTCAAAAAAGTGTAAGTGCATTATGGTCGTTTTTAGGCCGCCTTCACATGCAAAAGACGGGTCAGTTTTATCGAAAGATCGGTAAAGATGAGTTTAGAATTGCCATTGCGTTCAACATGGTAGAGCGCATCTTCAAGTTCTGACATAATGTTCTGAATGTTGTTCTCATGAACAAAAGGAGCGAATTTCTCTAGCCTGAAACCGTCCATATGAATTTTCAAGAAAACCAGTTCTTCGGCACCATAGTTGAGCATCAGGGCCTGTTCCATGGCAACCAGGCAATACTTCAAAAACTTTTTTTGTACCTCTCGCCCTGTTTTGGAGACTTCTTCGCTCCACAAGATCAATTCATGAACGGCGGCCTTGTTGCCCTTGGCCTTAAAGGCACTGCGCACCCATTGTACAAACCATTTCTCAAAGACAAGGTCTTCTGAATCTTTGTTCATCAGGTCGAGTGCCTTGTTGAAGTTTCCCTGTGCCTCATGGGCAATGGTGTGGGCTTCCCCATGGTTCAATCCCCTTTTGATGAGCGCTTGTGCAATGACCTCTGCGGGCAGCGGGGGGAAATGTAAAACTTGGCAACGGGAACGGATGGTATTGATGATTTGCTCCTCGTTTTCGGCAATGAGCAAGAGCACTGTTTTCTCAGGAGGCTCTTCAATGAGTTTCAAGAGCTTATTGGCTGCCGGGATGTTCATCTTTTCGGCCATCCAAATGATAAGCACTTTGTAGCCCCCCTCATATGATTTCAATGAAAGTTTTTTGACAATATCATTGGCCTCGTCGACCCCGATCTGCCCCTGCTTCTTTTCGATGCCCACATGGCGGTACCAATCAAATAGGTTCCTATAGGGCTCTTCTTTTAGAAATAGGCGCCATTCGGTCAAAAAAAGATCACTTACGGCATGCGATTTGACCTTGTCTGAATTGGCCACGGGAAAGGCAAAATGAAGATCGGGATGAATCAATGAATCACATTTGGCATTACAGGCCGCATTGCCATTCTGGTGCTGACCTACAGAATTTTGGCACAATAGATATTGGGCATAGCATAGCGCCATGGGCAAGGTGCCGCAACCCTCGGGACCTACGAACAATTGTGCATGGGCAATGCGCCCATTGTCGACCGTGGTC
>JANQOD010000412.1 GCA_028289745.1 Allomuricauda sp.
GCCATGACGCTAAAGCGGGTGCAAATATAATCGTTAATTCGGCCCAATCAAAAAACGATATTATTTATTATTTGCTTTTTATTTTTTTATATTACCGAATCATCTATATTGCCGAAAGAAAAAGATAGTTAATGGGCGACAAGACAAAATTTGAAATGGAGTTTGTGATTCAGTCATCACCTCAATTGTTATATCAATACATTTCTACTCCATCCGGACTTTCAGAGTGGTTTGCCGATAATGTGAACTCACGCGGCGAAATCTTCAATTTCATTTGGGATGGAGCTGAAGAGAGCGCCAAATTGCTAAAACGAAAGAGCGATGAATTTGTCAGGTTTGCTTGGGAAGAAAATGAAGACGACAGTTATTTTGAGATGCGCATCATCGTTGATGAAATCACCAAAGACGTGTCGTTGTTCATTATCGATTTTGCTGAAGAAGACGAACTTGAAGAGGCCAAAATGCTCTGGGCGAACCAAATATCAAGTCTTAAGCAGGTATTGGGCTCTACCTAGAAACCATAATTCCCTAAAGCGTATCTTTGGTCCCGTAACAATCGGGACTTTTTTATGGTCAATTTCAATGGTAGGCTACTTTCAGAAAACGATACCTTTTTTAACCAAGAAAACAGGGCCTTCAAGTATGGGGATGCACTTTTCGAAACCTTGAAAGTGGTCAATGGCAAGATTTTCTTTTTTGAAGATCACTATTTTCGATTGATGGCATCGATGCGCATTCTTCGAATGGAGATTCCGATGGAATTTACCATGGAGTTTTTGGGGGAGGAAATCAAAAAGACCCTCGAGGCCAATGGTTTTTTAGATACTGCAGTACGGGTACGATTGACCATTTTTAGAAAACAAGGCGGTTTTTATGCTCCCGAAACCAATGATGTGTCTTGGGTAATGGACGTTTCGCCCATAAACAATCGATTTTATCAACTTGATGGGGCAACGTATCGCATCGAATTGTTCAAAGATTACTTTGTCAATGCCGATATGCTCTCGAACCTAAAGACGACCAATAAGATAATTCATGTGGTCGCTGGCGTATTCACACAAGAAAACGGATACCAAAACTGTTTATTGCTGAATCAAAAGAAACAGCTTGTAGAGGCTGTCAACGGCAACGTTTTCTTGGTTTTTGGCAATGAGGTCGTTACACCGCCCCTAGAAGATGGATGCCTGAACGGAATCATAAGAAGGAAGGTCATTGAAAATTTAGGCCACCTAGAAGAATTTGAAATTACGGAAAGGTCTATCTCACCGTTTGAACTGCAAAAGGCAGATGAAGTCTTTATCACCAATGTTATTTCGGGAATCATTCCTGTGACCCACTATAGAAAAAAGAGCTATGGAATCAATTTTACCAAAAAAATGGTAGGACGCTTAAATGCCATGGCAAGACTAACCTAGTTCAAGATTGGATTTTCTGGGGCATTTGACCATAACAGATAATCACCGCCGAGCTCAAGCATTTTTTCCTTCCAGAAAGCAGAGGTCGGTTTTTGAATGATGTCGCTCTCGTACTTGTTGCTGACCACCACCCAAGATTTTGAAGAAAGCTCATGGTCTAGTTGCAAAGAGGCCCATCCTGAATATCCCAAAAAGAAACGGATTTCGTTTTCAGTGATCATTTTATTGTTGATGAGCTCGATGATTCGCTCAAAATCACCTCCCCAATAGATTCCATCAGAAATCTCAATGCTCTCATCGACCAAATGGGGTACTTTATGAATGAAATAAAGGTTGTCTTGTTCGACCGGGCCGCCATTGAAGACCCTAAAGGGCACTGTTATTTCTGATACCAACTCGGTAATATCATATTCCAAAGGTTTGTTCAAGATAAACCCGACCGATCCCTCTTTGTTATGTTCGGCCAAGAGCACAACAGACCTGTTGAATGATACGTCACCGGTAAGTGAGGGTTCCGCTATCAACAATTTCCCTTTTTTTGGTTCTGAATCAACCATATTTCAAACGTTGAGGCATTTAAATGTAATATAATATCCTATAAATGCAAAACAGTGCAAAACAAAAAAGCACTTCTTGAAGAAGTGCTTTTTAATGTATTTCGTTTACGGTGGATTAATTTACCGAGTTGCTCAATTCAGCACCTGCTTTAAATTTCACAACGTTCTTAGCAGCAATTCTGATGGTTTGCCCAGTTTGGGGGTTTCTGCCTTCTCTGGCGTTTCTTCTAGAAACCGACCAAGACCCGAAACCTACCAAAGAAACTCTATTTCCTTTTTTAAGTGACCCTTCAACGTTTCCTAAGAAAGACTCTAATGCTTTCTTGGCAGCTGCCTTAGTGATGCCAGCGTCTGCAGCCATTGCATCGATTAACTCTGTTTTGTTCATAATGGAATCAAATTAATTGTTGTTA
>JANQOD010000414.1 GCA_028289745.1 Allomuricauda sp.
GCACCCGGCGATCAAAATGGTTCCTTCTCTATTCTTTACGCTGTCATTATTCCCAATATGTACATGAACTTTTCTTCAAAAAAATCCCCCCAACATCCCAAAAGAATCCAGGGAGACAACCCTGCCATAACGGCAAAGCGGGTGCAAATATAATCACGTTATTTCAATCCAACAAATAGTTGAGAGAGAAAATAAGGCAAATTGTCGTTGTTGTTGATTAAAGATTTCTCTTTCAAAGAATTGCGAAAACTTGTTGGGAAAACTTTATGAGAAGAAGTTCCACACTAACCCGAAACGGATAACAAAATCACGGTACGGATAATCGGGAGCGGCATAATAGTCATAATTTTTACTCCAAACCGTATTTAGATGCTCCGCCTTCAAATAGACCCGGGTCTGTCGTATTTTAGCGTTGATGAAAAAATCAATCATGGGAAAACCACCAAACTCTTCTCTATTCTGCACATAGAATTCACCCAATAAAGGATGATACGCATTGGTATTATAGGCAGTAAAATATCTAAAAGTCACCCCCGTCTGCAAATACATGGCTTTTTTGAACACCTCTTTTGAAAAATAGAGCGTGTTTCGAGTCACCAACTGAGGTACGTTCAATACATTTTCTTCTTGTGAAACATTCTGGTACATGACAGTGTTCATAAGTGCCCACCTTCTCCATCTGAATTCTTTGGCCCATTTCACTTTTAGGTAGTCAATGGTTCCTTGGCTTTGGAAGGGCCTTACAAAAGCCCTTTCCTCACCATTGGCAATATCTTCTTCAGATGCAGTGGACGCGAAGTAGGTATAATTGTCTATTACATCATAACTCGCCGTCAACGTGCCCAGCAATTTTGAGCTCCATCCAAAGGCAATACTCTTTATATCTTCCTTTTCAAAAACAGTATTGTTCTGCCAATTGAAGTTTTGATAATCGCTCTGGTACAACAAGGTATTGAAATTGGGCATCTTCGATGAAGCATGTATCGAACCGAAAACGCTATTGTTATCATTGATTCGATATGCCGCCCGACCATTGAACAGCGTGCCCGATAAGTCACCGGAAATATTGAGCGAGAACTCGCCACTCAAAGAGATTCGCCCCAAAGTGTTCTCATACTTTCCGCCAAAGTTGATTTCTTCACCGTTTAACCTATTATCGATTTGACCATCGTCCCTGATCAATATGCTGTTGAAAAAATAATCGTAAGTGTAGTAATTGATATTGGCCGTAATCTTACCCAGCGTCTTATTGGCAAACGTGGCAAAAACTTGATTATACATGGTCTTAAGGTTGGCCTTATCATCAATGGGCACCTCAAATGGTGCCGGATCCGTGCCAAAGGCCGTAGCAGCATTGTTCTGTAAAAACTGATAAAATCTGGTCTCGTAGCTAAAGACATGACCAATCGACAATCTGCTCTTTGGTTGTAAAGAGTCATTAGAAGCCCCAAAAAGATTGACTTGGTGGTCAAGAAAATATCGTTTGCCCAAGACCCTATTGTCGGCAAGGGTATTGCTCGAACTGCTAAACAGTACATCGGCCCTGGCCCTATCTAAAAATTCTTCATTGCCCGACTCGAACTGTTCACGATTGGACAACCCTCCGTTTTCTTCGGTATCTAAATTTTGGGCCGCTATATGCCCTCTTATCTGATACTTGCCATTTTTGGTCAAATAATTAAATGTGGCCACAAAATTGCTCGACTCTGCTTGATCGAACTGATACTTGCCCAATGACCTAAACCCCCTATGGAACACTGAGAGGTTCAAACGTTGTGAAGTATTCAGTGTCAGCAGCGCGTCAAGTAGTTGGCCCTGCTCTAATGTGGTCTTGAAAAAGAGTTCGGTCATGGGCGTGGGAACATTGTAGTACAACACGTTTTCGGCCTCTTTATAATTGAAGTGTTTTGCGGTTGCGCCAATTCTGGGGTAAAGCCAATTGTCCCGTAGCTCTTCCGCCAAGCTGTTGTACGGTTGGCCCAAGTTCGAAAAGGGCATGAGCTCGAAATCATCTCTCCTCAAAAAATTGTACTTATACTCTTTTTGTATGGTCAGGGTGGTGTCTACAAAAGTGGTATCCCTGTCTTGCGAAATGATCAGGTAATCTTTTATGGAAATTGTTCTCGCTTCCTTTTTTTCTTTTCTATCTTCTTTTAAGGTCAATGTTGAATCTTGACTCTTTTGAAGCTGAGACAATGAATCTACCTGTGAATGCAGCGCTGATGATCCGAAGAACAAAAAAAGAAAGAACAGGTGTCGTATCATGGAGGCATCTTGCAAAGACAAAGTTATATTTTTTTGTTCCTAAACAAATGTGAAAGTTTAATCTGGATAAAATAATTGTCCTTAACAAAATGGTGCCTAGTCGAAAAAATGTTAAACACAGTTAATAAAATTAAAAAAATCCATATTTTGACATGCTAATGGCTAACGCAATAAATCTTGCTATGAAAAGAAAATTATTCCTTCTTTTGTTGGGGATATGTTCTATATCTTTTGCCCAGTACAATGAGGCTACACCTTGGATGAAAGAGTTGGAAAAGACGAAACCAAGAACGGCCTTTGCCAAGGGTAGCAATACCGATAAGGGCTATACCCTAAATGAAATTACTAGAGCTTTTAACAACTATTGGCAAGATAAGGACCAAAATAAAAAAGGGAGTGGCTTCAAGCCTTTCATGCGCTGGCATAATCATTGGAAATATCAAGTGGATGGGAATGGGTACGTACCCAGTACCAAAGACATGTTGGATATTATGCTGAACAGAGATTTGGGAACCACTCCCAACCCTGTAAGTGACTGGTTGCCCATAGGCCCATTTGAGCCTGGCACACTTGCAGGAAGCTTACCGGGCACAGGACGTTTAAATGCCATAGCCATTGACCCGAACAATGAAAGTATATGGTATGCAGGTGCCCCGGCAGGCGGCATATGGAAATCAACTGATGCCGGTTCTACCTGGATAAACCTATTTGATGATTTTTTGCAAATCGGTGTCTCAGGAATTGCCATTGACCCCAATGACTCAAACATCATTTATATAGCTACCGGTGATGATGACGCAGCAGATTCATATAGTGCCGGTGTTTTCAAGTCTGTCGATGGGGGAACCACTTGGGCAGAAACATCTTTAGGGCCCAACAGCATACCTTCTTGGGGCAATAACAGGCTTATGAGCGAAATTACCATTGATCCAACAAATTCTGATATTGTTTGGGTAGCAACAAATTTTGGCCTTTACAAATCTGAAGATGCAGGCGCTACTTGGGACAGTAAGCAAAATGGCAATATTACAGACTTCAGGCTGAAGCCAGATGACCCAAGCACGGTGTATGCCATTACAAATTCGCAATACTATAAATCGACCGATGGTGAAAACTTCGACCAAATCGTTGATATTCTGCCAACCTCTTCTGGAAGGCGTGTTTTGGATGTAACACCGGCCGATCCTGATGTTCTTTATATTTTAACTGCGGAAAATGGCCCAGATTTCGAATATCAAGGATTATATAAATCGACCGACGCGGGTGTAACATTCACTGAAAGCCCCAATACCGTAAACATAATGGAATCGAACCAAGCTTGGTTTGATTTGGCCATAGCAGTGGCGCCTGATGATGCCAACGAGGTATATATGGGCTGCCTTAATGTTTGGAAGAGTAACAATGGTGGAGATTCGTTTACACGGCTCAACCAATGGTTTATCAACAATGCTTCTTACACCCATGCAGACATTCATACACTCAAATTTTTCAACGGAGAATTATATGCCTGTACCGATGGGGGGCTTTACATTACTGATGATGGTGGGATCAATTTCACCGATAAAACGGGCAATATGGCCATAACCCAATTTTATAGAATGTCGGTGGCCATAGGCAACTCTAATCGGCTGAGTGGTGGCACCCAAGACAATTCGGGCTATGTCGCCAACGGTACCGATTGGAATATCTTTACGGGTGGAGATGGTATGGACTATGAAATAGACCCTAGCAACGGTGACATCATTTATGGTTTCAGCCAATTTGGCGGCGCTCTTTTCATTACCACAAATGCAGGGCAATCTGTAGGCGCCGTAGGGCCTCCATCTGATGACAATGATGATCCTTTAGAGGGAAATTGGATAACCCCTTTGGCCGTTGATTCGAACGGTGACGTGTTCTCGGGCTTTGATGCCATTTATAAATTGGTGGGCAGTTCTTGGGAAAAGTGGTCCAACGATTTTGGTGCCGGCAATATTGATGACCTTGAAATCGATTTGAACAATCCTCTGATCATGTATGCAGCCGAAGGAGATTTTGTGTATCGCAGTGAAGATGGCGGACAAACATTTTCTGCTTTCAACCGTTTTGATGGTGAGGTGTCTGACATTGCCATTGATCAGACCGATGGTTCTGCCATTTATGTCACGACTTCGTTCAGGGTGGGCATCGATCAAGGTTCGCAAACTTCAACTTCAAATGGTCCGGGCGTGAGAGGAGTGTTCAAAGTGCCCGTCAATGCCAACGGAGATCCAGGGCCAGAAGAAGATTTGACCATTAACCTGCCTTCTGATCAGGCTTTTTTATCTATCGCCCATCAAGGCAGACATACCGATAACCCTATCTATGTGGGCACCAATGTAGGAGTCTATAGACTTGATGATACGATTACCGAATGGGAACCTTATTTCACCAATTTGCCCAGTCTTTCGGTCGGCGACATTGAAATCAGCTTAGATGATGAAATTATCACTGCATCGACATATGGTCGTGGTGCCTGGCAATCACCCATTCCGGTACAGGTGCCCGATAATGATGTGCGGTTGTTATCCATTTCTCCCAACACGAATTCCATTTTTTGTGGTGAGGTCATACCAGAAATTGAGGTAGAGAACAATGGTCTTAACCCAATTCAAGAAATTGAAGTTTCTTATACCGTCAATTCGGGCAACCCTGAAAGTTTTGATTGGACAGGGAATCTAGATCCAGGTGAAACGGCCACAATAACCCTGCCCTCATTAACCGGGCTGAACAATGGGTTCAATATGCTAGATGTATCTGTAGATATCACGGGTGATGCGTTTCAAGAAAACAATGGTCAATCATCAGAATTTATATCCAACATCTTTGGCGTAGGCGATGATGTTTTCGACTTTGAGAGTGATGCAGAATCGTTGATTTCCTATAATGAAACAGGCGATGAGGTCGTTTGGGAAAGGGGCGTGCCCTCGGGCACTTTGTTGAATACAGCCTCTTCGGGCACCCAAGTGCTTGGCACCAACTTAGATGGCAACCATTCTGATGGTGTTAGGGCGGTAATATTAAGTGGTTGCTATGAACTTTCATCCATTCTAGCCCCTGTACTAAAGTTCAGTATGGCCTATGACCTTGAGGTGAACTATGATATTGTCTATGTCGAATACTCCACTGACCAAGGAAAATCATGGAGTGTACTGGGCAATATTGGAAGCCAACCCAACTGGTACACCAGCGACAGAACCAATGAAAGCTCAGGTACTGATAACGACTGTCAAAACTGCCCTGGAGCACAATGGACGGGCACAAATGCCACGATGACTGAATATGCCTATGATTTTGTTGCCAATGCAGCATTGGGCGAAACCGATTTGACCAATGAAAACGACATTCTTTTCAGAATTGTTTTTCATTCTGATCCCTCTGTTAATCAAGAAGGTGCCATTATCGATGATTTTACCGTTGAGGGGTTTCAAGATGACGATGATGATGATAATGACGGGGTTTTGGATGTTGATGACAACTGTCCCTTGATAGGTAATGCAGATCAAGCAGATGCCGATGGTGATGGGGAAGGAAATGTCTGTGACACCGATGATGATAATGACGGCGTATTGGACACAGAAGACAATTGTCCGCTTTTGCCCAATCCAAACCAAGAAGATAGTGATAATGATGGTATTGGTGACCTATGTGACGATGATATCGATAATGATGGAGTACCCAACACTTTAGATCTCTGTGATAACACACCCAGTGGTGCCATTGTAGATGTTGATGGTTGCGAAGTGTTCTCTTTGCCTTCAAACAACTTCAATGTGTTGAGCACTGGTGAGTCTTGTCGAAGCACAAATAATGGTTCCATTTCAGTAACGGCGGCCGAAATCTTAGATTATACCGTCAACCTTACGGGAGATGGTTTTGATGAGAGCAGGCCATTCACTTCTGAGACTACGTTCAATGACTTACCAAGTGGCAATTACCGTATGTGCATCACTGTTGACGGGCAGACAGATTTTGAACAGTGCTTTGACCTATCTGTGTCTGAACCTGAAGACTTGAATGTAGATTCAAAAGTAAACTCTTTGAACAAAGAAGTGACCCTTTCACTAAAAGGCAGCGAATTGTACACAATCAATTTGAACGATGTCACCTATAAAACATCAAAAGACGAGATTACCCTGGCACTCGACAAAATAGAGAACACCATTGAGGTAAAGACAGCACTGGAATGTCAGGGCAGTTTTCAAAAAACCATTGTCTTAAGCGAAGAAATTCTGGTATACCCCAATCCTGTCGGGAATGAAAACCTTAACATATATATGGGTCAAGAATTATCGAATGCTTTTGATGTTTCCATTTTTGCGTTGAATGGCGAACAGGTTTTCAAAAAATCATATGATGGAAACGAACAGAATATTGAACTGAACATAAATGGTTTTCCGTCCGGAATTTACCTCTTGAACATTTCCACAAAAAAATCGCTATTGAATCATAAAATTATCAAGAAATGAAATCTCTAAAGTCAAACGTTTCGTTGCTCTTTTTATCGCTGCTTTTCATTGCCTGCGGAGGAGGTGATTCAGGTGGTGGGAATGACGACCCGATGTCAGGCAACGATGATGTAGACCCTGTACCGGCACCAAGCGCAGTACTTCTTATTTTCCCCGAAGATGATACCGAATGCAATACCGGCGTTGTGGTAAATGACGCTCAAAGTGACGTCACATTTGAGTGGAACGCTTCCCAAAATACGGACAGTTACGAAATCAATATTGTCAATTTGAACACGGCCAACAGCCAAAGTGCCAATGCATCGACCAATGAAGCCACAGTACGCATTGAAAGGGGCACCCCATACGAATGGTTTGTCATATCAAAAGCCGACGGCACCGATGAAACGGCCACCAGTGAAAGATGGCGGTTTTATAATGAAGGCCCTGGGGTGGAAAATTATGCTCCATTCCCCGCCGAGGCCATAAGCCCCCCTAGAGGGGCGAACCTTGACACTGGCACCATTGTAGTCACCCTAGAATGGTCAGCAAGCGACGTTGATGGTGACATAGTTGAATACGAGGTCTTTTTCGGCACCGATGAAACCCCGACCAATTCTATTGGTGAAACCAGCGAAACCAGTATTGAAGAGGTCAGCGTTACAAGCAACACCACCTATTATTGGAAAGTGAATGTCTTTGACAGTCAGGGCAATACCTCTACCTCCGAAGTGTTCCAATTTAGGGTCAATTAACTGAACATTGGGTGGGTTAAAAAGGTTTTATCGACTGCAAGAAGAAGCGGGCACCGATGAAGCCGGGCGCGGATGCCTGGCCGGCCCGGTAACGGCCGCCGCATTGATTCTTCCCGAAGATTTCAAAAATGAAGTGCTCACCGACTCAAAACAGTTGACCGAGGCCAAG
>JANQOD010000017.1 GCA_028289745.1 Allomuricauda sp.
ATTCGGTCAATGCCCCTGCCGCCATGGCCGATGATACCCCGATTTCAGCCTGACAACCGCCCATAGCAGCTGAAATAGTGGCTCCCTTCTTGAAAATGCTGCCAATCTCACCGGCCACCAGCAAAAACGTTTTGATATGGTCAAAACCGGCCTTGTGATTTTCGATGACCAGATAGTACATCAACACAGCGGGTATGACCCCTGCACTGCCATTGGTCGGTGCCGTGACCACCCTGCCCAAAGAGGCGTTCACCTCGTTGACCGCCAGGGCAAAGCAACTGACCCACTTCAAGATGCTACGGAATTTTACTTCTGTTCGGCGTATGGCCTGCAGCCACTCATCGGAGGTGGTGTAGGGGAGGTCTCCCTTCAGCTTGCGGTGCATTTCAAAGGCCCTGCGCCTTACATCGAGCCCCCCAGGCAGTTTGCCTTCCGTATGACAACCGAGGTACATACATTCTAGCATGGTTTGCCAAATGTGCTTGAGGCTTTCATCGATCTCGGCTTCGGTTCTGAGCGAAAGCTCGTTCATGAGCACGATCGCCGAGATGCTCTTGTGCTCATTATGACAATGTTGCAGCAGTTGTTCGCCCCGTTGAATGGGAAAGGGAAAGGTCTTAAAGGTTTCTTTGTTCTTTTTTGAATTGGTACGCTCTTCTTTCACTACAAATCCGCCACCGATAGAGTAATAGGTTTCACCGATGGCCGCCCCTGATTCGAGCAAGGCTGTAAACCGTATGCCGTTGGCGTGAAAGGGCAAGAATTCTTTTTCGTAAACAATATCCGTTTCAATAGCAAAGGGCAAAGTGGTCTGGCCATTGAATAGGAGCGTGCCCTTCTTTTTGACCTCTTCGATGATACGGTCGATATGGGCCATGGGAATGGTGACCGGATCGGCTCCTGACAGACCGAGCACCACGGCCAGATCGGTGGCATGGCCCTTTCCGGTCAATGAAAGGGAGCCGAACAGTTGCGTCTGAATTTTTTTGACCTTGCCAAAGTTGCCTTCCTCAACAAGTTCAGAAATCCAGCGCTCTGCCGCCCGCCAAGGTCCCAAGGTATGCGAACTCGAGGGGCCTATGCCGATCTTGAGCATATCGAAAATGCTGATGCACTCCATTTACACGATGTTTGTTCAAAGATACGCAGTGGGCCCATACAAAACTGCCACCTTGTCATATTTCTGTCGATGGCACGATCATTGACATTTACTGATCGAATAGAATTAGAAATTTCAACACTAGAACTATAAAAATATGAGCAAGATTATCGGTATAGACTTGGGAACCACCAACTCGTGCGTTTCGGTAATGGAAGGAAACGAACCAGTGGTGATACCCAATGCGGAAGGAAAAAGAACGACCCCTTCGGTGATTGCCTTCGTCGAGGGTGGCGAAATAAAGGTAGGTGACCCGGCCAAACGGCAAGCGGTGACCAACCCGAATAAGACCATATATTCGATCAAGCGGTTTATGGGCAACAAATACTCTGAATCTAAAAGGGAAGCGGACAGGGTGCCCTATAAAGTGATAAAAGGCGACAATGACACGCCCCGTGTCGATATCGATGGCCGCATGTATACCCCCCAAGAGCTTTCGGCGATGATCCTTCAAAAGATGAAGAAGACCGCTGAAGATTATCTGGGCCAAGATGTTACCCGTGCAGTGGTCACCGTACCTGCCTACTTCAATGATTCGCAACGACAGGCCACCAAAGAGGCCGGTGAGATTGCCGGACTGACGGTAGAGCGGATCATTAATGAGCCTACTGCCGCTTCATTGGCATACGGACTTGACAAAAAAGATACCGACCAAAAAATCGTGGTCTTTGACTTTGGCGGGGGTACGCACGATGTGTCCATTTTAGAACTGGGCGACGGCGTATTTGAAGTACTGGCCACCGATGGTGACACCCATTTGGGTGGCGATGATGTAGACCAAAAGATCATCGATTGGCTGGCAGAGGAGTTCAAGAAAGAAGAGAGTATGGACCTTCGCGATGATTCGATCGCATTGCAGCGCCTTAAGGAAGCTGCCGAAAAGGCAAAAATCGAACTTTCATCTTCGACCCAGACCGAGATCAATTTGCCTTATGTCACGGCTACGGCCTCTGGGCCCAAGCACTTGGTAAAAACCTTGTCACGACCCAAGTTTGAGCAGATGATCGAAGATTTGGTCAAGCGTACCATCGAGCCATGCGATGCCGCCCTCAAGGCAGCCGGTCTTTCAAAAAGCGACATCGATGAAATTATTTTGGTTGGGGGCTCGACCCGAATACCCGCGGTACAGGAAGCCGTTGAAAAATTCTTTGGCAAAAAGCCCTCTAAAGGCGTGAATCCTGACGAAGTGGTAGCCATTGGCGCGGCCATTCAGGGCGGGGTATTGACCGGTGACGTAAAAGATGTATTGCTGCTTGACGTGACCCCGCTTTCATTGGGTATCGAGACCATGGGCAGTGTATTTACCAAATTGATAGAGGCAAATACCACCATTCCCACAAAAAAATCACAGATATTCTCGACCGCGGCCGACAACCAGCCCTCGGTAGAAATTCATGTACTGCAAGGTGAAAGGCCCATGGCCGCTGATAACAAGACCATTGGTAGGTTTCACTTAGACGGCATTCCACCTGCACCAAGGGGCACTCCACAGATTGAAGTGACCTTTGATATCGATGCGAACGGTATTATCAAGGTATCGGCTACCGATAAGGCCACTGGCAAGTCACAAGACATTCGTATCGAAGCCTCATCGGGCTTGACCGACGAAGAGATCGAAAAAATGAAAGCCGAGGCGGAAGCCAATGCAGAGGCCGATAAGCAAGCAAAAGAAAAGGCTGACAAATTGAACGAGGCCGATGCCATGATCTTCCAGACCGAGAAACAATTGAACGAGTTCGGTGATAAACTGTCAGACGATAAGAAAAAACCGATTGAAGAGGCCTTGGAAGAATTGAAGAAAGCCTACGAGACCAAAGATGTGGCCGTTATCGAACCCGCTTTGACAAAAATCAACGAAGCCTGGAAAGTAGCTTCTGAAGAGATGTACAAGGCACAGGCCGAGGCTGCCCAGGCCAATGGCGACGGAACTTCAGCAGGTGCTGATGACGGTGCCAAAAGCGATTCGGCAGAAGGCGATAACGTAGAAGACGTAGATTTTGAGGAAGTGAAATAAAATCCTCTAATTGTATAGCATGGACCCCAGCAGTTTTGCTGGGGTTTTTTTGTTCTGGCAGTAAAAAAAAGCGGTACGCCATGAAAGCAAATGCCCTACAACAATAATTTGGTCGTATTTTAAGTTACTACTATAACGATCAGATCATGTTATAGTGTCGACCAAGTCTTTCATATACTTCTTTTTGGCCTTTATGTTGACCGTTACCTTGGGTTTCGGACAATTTGGAAACCTCCCCTTAGAAAAACCACCTAAAAAATCCTTGGCAAAAAAGGCCATTCTTCCTGGATCATTGTTGATGGTCGGATTATTGCTGTCAGATAGTGACTTTGAAAGAAATTTTCAGACGGGTCTCCAAGATGAATTGG
>JANQOD010000038.1 GCA_028289745.1 Allomuricauda sp.
CTACCGATGGATGATACAAAGACCACGGTTTTGATCTATATGCACTTCGATGGGCAATCGGTAGAACCCAGTAAATGGCAACAACCGAATCCGTATCAGGTAGTGCTGAAAAAACCTGTTAGTGACGGTTTTGAAACCGTTTCGTTCGACGAATTGGGCGATGACATCGACTACGATTGGCGGTTGTTCGGCCGTTCGACATCTGACGACAAAGGCCCCATTGTCATGTTCTTGAACGCCTTTGACCTGTTAAAAAAGGATGGAAAGGAAATACCTTTCAATGTCAAACTCATTTTGGACGGGGAAGAAGAAAAAGGCAGCAAACCGCTGCCGAATGCCGTAAAGCAATATCGCGAACTATTGGAAGCTGATTTTCTGTTGATCGCTGACGGTCCGGTGCATGCTTCGGGCAAACCGACCATTGCTTATGGCTGTCGTGGCATTACAACCATGACCCTTACCACTTATGGCCCCATCAAGCCTCAACATAGTGGACATTATGGCAACTACGCCCCAAATCCCGGGTTTCAATTGGCCCAGCTGTTGGCCACCATGAAAGATGCTGAGGGCCGTGTGACGATAACGGGGTATTATGATGGAATCGCTTTGGATGAGGAAACGAAAACCATTTTAAAAGGCGTGCCCGACAACGACCAGACCATAGCATCGATATTACAGTTCAAATCTGCCGAGAAAGTAGGAAGCTTTTACCAAGAAGCCCTGCAATATCCCTCTTTGAACATTCGGGGCATGGGTTCTGGGTGGATAGGCCCCAAACGACGCACCATTGTTCCCGCAAGTGCCACTGCCGAGCTCGATCTACGGTTAGTGCCCGAAACCGATGGCAATCGCTTGAAACAGCTCGTAAAAAGCCATATTGCCGAACAAGGCTACCAAGTGCTCGACCATGTTCCCTCAAAAGATGAGCGCATGCGATATGATAAAATCGTTACCGTGGAAGAAGGGAGTGTTACCGATGCCTTTCGAACCGATCTAAACGATCAATACGGCAACTTTCTGCACGATGTCTTGAAAAAGACTTTTGATGAAGAGGTGGTACGTATTCGCATTATGGGCGGCACAGTACCCATCGCCCCTTTTATCAATGAGTTGCAGCTACCCGCATTCTTGGTTCCTATGGTCAACCCTGACAACAACCAGCACAGCCCTAACGAAAACCTGAAGATCGGGAAGTTGGCCTACGGCATAAAGGCGTTTTACAACCTTTTGGGCGCAAATGAAATCAATTAGGCAGAGTTTCTACTGGCATTGATGTTGCCATACAACGAGCGGGTCACTATCTTTTCATATAGCTCTCTATATTCCGAATTTTGGGTAATATGGTACAATGCGTTCTGTTGAATGACCAAAAGTGGCAACACGATCTTCTCACGAATCTTGACCGACTCTCTAGAAACTTCTTCATCTTCCATCAATACTCTGTGCCCAGAAACCTGTAACAACATGTCTTTTGACAGTTCATATTCATCTTTGAGTATCGTCCAAAATTCACCAAATACCGCATCTTCTTCCATATAACTGGTCAAATCGAAATTGGTCTTGGCCATTGACATCATACTGTTGCTCATGAGCGCGCGAAAAAAGGGAATTTCCCTATACAGTCTTTTCACCTCGTTCATTTTGCCCTCATCCTTAAATTTCTTGATGGCCGTGCCCAAACCGAAATATCCTGGTACGTTCTGCTTCAACTGGCTCCAAGAGCCCACAAAAGAGATGGCGCGCAGATCAGAAAGCGTCAGTTGGTTTGTGTTGCCCCGCTTGCCCGGTCTACTGCCGATATTTGCTTTTGTGTAGTATTTAAGGGTGCTCCGTTGCTCTAAATAGGGTATAAATTTCTCATGTTGCTTCAACGCCTCATATTTTTCAAAACTCAGCTCTGAAAGTTCTTCGATAAGCTTTTGTTGTGCAGCTGAAATAACGTGTTCTTTGCCGAACAGATTGTTGCTCAGACCGGCCGTCAGCAATTGCTCTGCATTGTGCATGAACTGCTCTTTGGTGCCATAGGTACTGGTAATCGTCTGCCCTTGAATGGTAAGCTGAATTTCATGGTTGGCCACATCTTTGGTCTGCGCAGCATAGAAACGGTGGGTCTTGCCCCCGCCCCGGGCAGGTGGCCCTCCCCTACCGTCAAAGAAAACGGCTTTGACCCCATTCTTCTTACATACTTTACTGAGCGTTTCCTTGGTCTTTAGAATTGACCAGTTGGCCTTGAGATAACCACCATCTTTGGTGCCATCAGAGAAGCCCAACATGATGGTATGAACATTATTTCTTCGTTGTAGATGCTTACGGTAAATGGATAGATCAAATAGGGTTTGCATGACCGATTCTGAAGCATCCATACCTTTCATGGTCTCGAAAAGTGGCACGATGTCAAAGGTGATTTCTTCGGTTTTCCATCCGCACCAGCGAAACAACCCGAAGACAAACAGCACCGAGAAAATATCTTCGGAATTACTGATGATATAACGGTTGCAGCCTGCTTCACCATTTTTTTCCTGAATTTTTTTCAGCTGTGAGATATTCTCAATGGTGTCTTTGACCATATCATCACTGAAATCGCTGGCCCTCAACTTCAGATCTTTCTGAAGCAACCATTTTACCAATTCTTTCTCTTTCAGCTCATCAACAGATTCTTTTACGATCCCTTCTTTTTTCAAAATGGCGTTGACCACGGCTTTATGTTTTCGATGGTCTTGCCGAATATCCAACGTGGCAAAATGTGTTTTGAAGATATGGACACGGTCGATCAAGTCATCTAATTCGTGCAGATAGAGTGAATGGTAATCGTTGACCAATAGTTCACGTATCTCAGAAAGTCTTTCAATGATCTCGCCATAACCCAAGACAAAATTTTCTTGAAACATGGCCCTATAAAGCTTGCTGCTAAGCACATTGAGAGGTAGCTGCAAACCTTTAAAGGTCAATTTCTTTCTCAATTGTTTCAAATCGTTGTAATAACATTTCATCAATGTCAACCGAAGTTCATCGGCCACTTGATTAGTCGTCTCTGCCGTAACATAGGGGTTGCCATCACGGTCACCACCGGGCCAAAACCCCAACTTGATGATGTCGTAATTGTTGAAATCGGCATCCCTGATATTGTGTTTCACATATTTAAAAAGTGAGCCCACCGCATCATAGTAGGTATATCGTAAGATATGTATGATATTCTTGGCCTCTTCGATCGGAGTGGGTTTCTTTGAATTGACCAATGAGGTGAGTCCCAATTGCTGCAATGTCATATCGATATCATCGATACGGTTTTCATCGATGAGGCTTCGAAG
>JANQOD010000053.1 GCA_028289745.1 Allomuricauda sp.
ATTCATGTGTTTAGGTTGGTTTTGATTTTATTGCAAAAAAAGTCCGGGGTGGTTCCCGGACTTTTACTTTTATTGCATTTGGCTTAGCGGCCGTTCAAAAAAGCTCCTTGAAATACGATTTTACCTCAAAAAGTGTGGCGGCCTTCATACTGTCAAATCGCACATCTGCATGGCCAACCCTTTCTTCGGGGCCAATGCCCACACTGTAAAACCCACCTGCCTTGGCGGCATCTATGCCACTTTCGGCATCTTCAAAGACAATACATTCTTTGGGCTTTAGTTCCAAGGCTTTCGCACCATATAGAAAAATATCGGGTGCCGGTTTGCTGTTCTTGACCGAATTGCCATCTGCCACGGCATCAAAAAAAGGAGTGGCCCCCAATTGTTGCAACACTTTTTTGGCATTTTTACTAGAGCTTCCCAAGGCAACCTTGAAACCTTCCCGTTTTAAATGGGTCAACAATTCTTTGGCACCGGGCAGAAAATCATCAGCTGTCACCTCATCCAATGCCCTTACATATTGCTCGTTCTTCTCTGCGGCCCATTGCATCATGGTAGGGTCATCGACTTGCACATTGTTGTGGTCGGCGATTATCTCGAGTGAGGCCATTCTAGAGACCCCTCGCAGTTGTTCATTGATTTCACGGTCGAAGTGCCAACCCATGGCATCGGCCAACCGTTTCCAGGCGAGGTAGTGTTGTTCGGCGGTATCGGTAATGACACCATCTAAATCAAAGATAAATCCCTTAATCATGGTTTGATTGGTTTAAGTCGACAAAGAAAAGATAAAAAATGGTCAGAAAAAAGCTACTCGACCTTATATTCAAGTCGCATGGTGATAGAGGCCGTTTTATTCTTTGATGAGGTGTTATAGGCACCACCCCAGCTATAGTCCTCGCCAGAGTTTTGCCCCGTAATTTGAAATACCCCCATACGGGCAGAAATCAGATCGCCCAATCGGCCCCCAGCGTTTTCCGCGATTTTCTCGGCTCGAATACGGGCATCTTCAGTGGCCTTTGAGATCATTTCAATTTTGAGGTCGGCCAATTTGGTGTAGTAATAACGGGGTGGCGAAGAGTTGAACTGCACACCTCTATTCAATAATTCGGTTATCTCACGTGAGACCTGCTCTATTTTGGCGACATCGGTCGATTCGATCTGAACCGATTGTGAGAGCTCATAGCCCCTGAAAATACTTCCCACATAATTGCCATCTTCATATTTATTGTCACGTTGTTCGATGGTCTGTACCGAGTTGAAAATGATGTTTTCTTGCGTGATTCCCTTTGAAATAAGGTATTCACGAACAATTTTCTTCTGCTCGTTCAAGCGATCAAAAGCTGAGGTGAGCACTGGGCTGAACGATGAGAAACGCCCTTCCCAAACGATCAGGTCAGAGGTGAAGTTTTCATTTCCCAGCCCGGTCACGGAAATCACCTGTGGCGGATTGGCCCTTTTCACATAGGCATTGCCCAAAAAATAAGCGGCAATGACAATGGCCAAGCTAAAGATAATGGCGGTGAGGTGTTTCATAGTGCGGCTTTCCAATATGTACGGTAAATATACCTAAAAAGATGTTTCTGCAAATGGCCCAAATTGCTATTTTTGCCCATGCAAAACCAAGTACTTATCCTTGATTTTGGTTCGCAATACACCCAGTTGATCGCTCGACGGGTTCGCGAACTGAACATTTATTCTGAAATAAAGCCGTACAACAA
>JANQOD010000056.1 GCA_028289745.1 Allomuricauda sp.
CTACACGCCAAAGGCCCTAAATGAAATTGTACAGAAAGGCCTGCGTGCCAAAGTGGCCAAATCACCTTTTACCTTGGAAGGAAAAAAGTACGATTATGGTACCATAATGATCCCTGTTCAAAACCAAGTATTAGATTCGCAGGCTTTGTACCATTTTTTAGAACAAGTGGCCCAAAAAGCACAAATTCAAATTACCTCGGTCAATACGGGGCTCACGATAGGCATTGACCTCGGAAGTAATGATTTTGACCCCGTAAAAAAACAAAAAGTGGGCATTTTGGTGGGCGATGGGGTAAGGTCTTACGATGCCGGTGAGATCTGGCACCTGTTCGATACCCGCTATGCTATGAAAATTACCAAAATCGATACCCGATATTTCAAAAATATCGATTTGGGCAAGTATACAGATCTGATCATTCCGAGTGGCTGGGGCAGCCGAATCTTAGATAAGGATGGTGCTGAAAAAATAAAGGCCTGGGTCAAATCTGGGGGTACGGTCATCGGCTACCGAAATGTGGCAAATTGGTTCAAGAAAAATGAATTCATGAAACTTGAAATGAAAAAAGACACCTTGGTTGCCAAAGACATTGCTTATGACCAGAAGCAAGATTATCTGGGTGCCCAAGTGACCGGCGGTGCTATTTTTGAAGCAAGGCTTGACCGTTCGCATCCCGTAGGATATGGTTATGCCAACAACCGAATTTCGCTTTTCAGAAATACCAATATTTATTTGAAACCGGCAAAGAACAGTTATGACAACCCCATTCAATATACCGATAATCCATTGCAAAGTGGTTATATCTCAGAAGAGAATGAAGAATTGATCAAAAATAGCGTGCCGTTCAAAGTAAGAAGGTTGGGCAAGGGAAGAGTGATCTTGTTTACCGACAATACCAATTTTAGGGCCTTTTGGTATGGCACCAACAAATTGTTGATGAACGCTATTTTCTTCGGACAGATGATGTGACCCCCATCACCTTGGTCGAAAAAAGATTAAAAACGGCATGCACCACGATCAAAAGGCATGCCGTTTTCCATTCATAAAGGTTTTTTAGGATCAAGAAAGAAAGCATATAAAATATAGGATACGCCAACATGGCATAACCAAATCGAAACGTGGAGATGAACTCTGGCTCTGGCACTATGGGCTTGACCAAGACCCGCCACAAAAAGACCACTGGCAAATTGGTCATGTAGAACAAAAATCTACCTAAGGTCTGTAAAAAATTGTTTTTCTGCGCGATGTCTGATGGCAGTACAGAGAGCGATTTCAATTTGGCATTTACCTTTTCTGGGTCTGTAAAATCAGTATCAAGTGCTTTCAGTTTTTCAATCGAACCATCATAATCTCTATCATCTGCAATGTGTGACGTCAGCGCTGTCAATCGATTAAAAATTTCTTGCTTCAGAACGATCTTATGGTCTTTTGAGGCCATAAATTCCTGTACCCTGATCGGTCGACCATAATAAACTGCCGCACTATCTCCCCACCTAACGGCACATTGGTAATTCTGCCCTATGGGCACCAAATGAACATCTAAATCGTTCTGCCTTTCAAGGGCCATATCGATGATTCGGGTGAACCCCTTGCTCAAAGGCCGAACCTGCCTTTTAAGGCTATGGTTTGCCTCTGGAAATAGCAATAATGCCCCACCAGACACCAATAGGCTTCCGCAAGTATCGAAAATCGCTTTGTTCTTTGATAGTGAGCCTCTGCCATCTCGCATTCGATAGATGGGCAACATCTGCAAAAACCGAAACAAGGGGCGAAACAAAGAGTTCTTGAACACATCGGCACGGGTCAAGAACCATGGTTTCCTACTACAACGTGTAGCGATAAGCAAAACATCCATCAAAGCATTTTGGTGGTTCGAAAGAAAGAGTACAGGTTTGTCTTTCGGTATGTTTTCGAGGCCCTCTATCTTGATTCTTTTATAGTAAAAAAACAGGCCCGTAGAGACCCAATACTTGAAAAAGTAATAGCCGAGCTGTCTCACGCCGTTTTTCCTTTTTTCGAAGGGCGATACCCCCAATAACTGCCCAATAGAAGTCCCGAGACCAAATGCCAAATGCCCCAAAAAGCCGTCAAAAGGGCCATTCCGCCCAAACCGTCAAAAAAAGTAAAGATCAGTAATAGGCCAAGGCCAGAGTTCTGAATGCCCGTTTCAATGGTGATGCTTCGAATATTTTTCCTTGAAAAACCCAAAGCCTTTGCCAATGAGAAACCCGTAAGAAAAGCCACTAAATTGTGCATGGCCACCAACCAAAATACATAGAGCACATACTCAAAAAAAATATCGAG
>JANQOD010000064.1 GCA_028289745.1 Allomuricauda sp.
GCCCGAAAGGCATCTCGCTTGAGAATATCGCCCGTATGAACCGAGAGTATCTTTCCGCTACGGTGAAAGGATAACGTTTGTCCACGAAGCTCGGTCGAGATTCCTTTTCACAATCTCTCGGCGCTGCCCCGATGGCATTTCGAACTAAGATATACCCAAATTCCGATAAGTGTTTGGGTTTTTTCATTCTTCCAACTTTCTAACAAGTTTTGCCTTTTCATTCCAAATAGCAATTTTGCCTTCGCTACTCGATGTGACTATAAACTTACCATCTGGGCTCCAATCCACTCCCCACAGATAATCGTCGGTTGACTTTGATTCGGCAATGAGTTTTCCTTCCTTTGACCATATACGCAATGCATCGCTTGCCGTCGCTAGTTTTTCTCCAGAGTGATTCCACCTTATGTTTCGATATTCAGCAAGGCTTCCATGTATCTCATGGCGTTTTTTTCCTTCGCTATTCCAAAATTGTACCAGCTTGTTCTCTGCATTTTCAAGGTCACCATAATCACCAATGGCAAAAAATTCACCAGATGGGTGCCATTCCACGCACAACATAAAAGTCTCGACCGGTCTAGGTTGAAACGTATTTAGAGTGTCCCCATTTTTTGTGTAAACGCCAATGTGTGCGCCCACGGTCACCAGAATATCCTCGAAAGGATGCCAATCCAAATCAGCGACTCCCTTGGGGTCGGCCTTAAATCTGCTGACCAAAGTTCCGTTGGCCGAAAAAATTGAAACTGAATCTTCCAATTCTGAAACGGCTAGAAGATTCCCATCGCTGTTCCAGTCTAGAGCTCTAAAACCAGATTTTAGTCCTTCCATAGCTGTCCATTTCCCTTCTTCAATATGTAAGATTTTCGCCTTGAATGTTCTGCTTTGGGTTATTACCGCCAATTTATTCTTGGTAGGATGCCATTTTATCCTACTTAATTGAACCCCTTTGACCGGAAAAGTTTTGATGAGCTTAAACGTCTTTGTTTCAAAAATTTTTAGTTCATCTTGATTACCTCCAGTGGCGATGTACTTCGCATCAGGGCTCCAAGCGATGGTCCAAAGTGTTTTATTGTTTTCCTTAGGTTTGCACGAAACGTACGAAATCAAAAAAACAAGTAATATAACGGAAAGGCGTTTCCCCATTTGTGAAAGTTTACTCTGTGACCACGATCACGTCAAACTCAATGGCATCAGAAATGATCTCATCCTTGACGCTTCCTACCAGTCCCTTAGATTCATAACTGATGCCCCATCGGGTTCTATCTAGTATAAACTTTGATTTAAGTATGGTTAAATCTGGTCTTTTTTCAAAGGTGGATTGAAATTTTACGGGCTTTGAAATTCCTTTTATCGTCAACAGTGCCTCAATTTCAATTTGCCCATCTTCTTCATGTTTTATGTTGCCCATCTCCAATCTGGCCGTTGGATATTTTTCGACATTGAAAAAATCTCGATGCTTTAAATGGGAGACCAACATCTCATTGTATTTGCCGTCGGTATTCACGATACTGTTCATATCTACAACAAATTTTCCTCCGGTAATGGAATCTTCTTTTATGGAAATTTTTCCGCTCAAGAACTTCACGGTACCGTAATGCTCGTTAAACTTAAAAAGATTGGAGCCTTTCCATTTGATCACGCTTTTTGCCGTGTCAATTTTTGTGTTACCTTGTCCTTGCGCAATTGAAATAGTGCTGATGCTTACCAATAAGATGATGATTTTTTTCATTGTCGGGTTTTTTGGACAAATCTAGAGCCGGACAGCTTTCGAGGCGTGAATAGAATGTAAATGAAGTGCAAAAAATTGCAATTTTTTGCTTCTTGAAGTTTGTGGGAATGAAAACGGTTACTTACTCATTTTTTGCTCTTTTCTTGTTAGTGCTTTCCTTGACGGTAAGTAGTTATTCATTAGATGGGAATGACGAAACGTTCTCAAGTTTGGTCAAAGTGGCACTAAGAAATACCGGCAATTCATTGTTGTTGCAAAGCAACGACCCCTCCTCTTTGGTCTTACCGATCATCGAAACAAAGCAGCACAATTTTCAATTATCATTTCAAACTGACCTGTTCATAGTACCTGATAGCCTTGTAGCGGCGATCAAAAAAAACTTTGCCGCTTTGAACCTTCCCAATGAATATCTGGTAGAGGTCATCAATTGTAACAGCCAAGAGGTATCTTATAGCTATTCCATATCTAACAGTGAGGAAAAAAACATCATTCCATGTCTAGGTAGAAATTTGCCTTTAGGTTGTTATACCATACTGGTGTCGTTCAACAAGAGTACTATAGTGACAGGGTTGCGTTTGGGTGCTTCTTGGTATGCGCTTGTTCTCTTGGGCATCATGGGAATGGCCTTGCTTTACTGGGCCAAAAGGAAGCAGGAAACCAAAATGTATGACACCCTGTCTTTTGAGATCATTGGTGATTACAAATTCTATAAAGATCAGAATGAATTGGTGAAAAACGACCTAAACGTTAAACTAACCACCAAAGAATCTGAACTGCTCCAACTATTCTGTGCCAATCAAAACCAAGTGCTGAAACGTGATTTTCTTCTTAAGGAAGTTTGGGAAAACAAAGGGGTTTTTGTCGGTCGAAGTTTAGATACTTTTGTTTCAAAACTGAGAAAGAAGTTTAAGGATGACAATGACATAAATATTCTCAATGTTCATGGCGTGGGCTATAAGCTTGAAATTATAAAGAACCCCAAAAGATAATCTTACCATGCCCAAAAAGTATTCTGAAGAGCGCATCAAAGTGCCACGTTTTAACGAAGAATCTGGGTTTTATACCACTCCAGAGCGTTCAAAGATCATGGGCAAGATACGGGGCAAGAACACCAAACCTGAACTGGCCTTCAGAAAGGCATTGTGGGCCACTGGTTATCGTTATCGCATCGACTACAAAAAATTGATCGGCAAGCCCGATATCCTACTCAAAAAATACAGGACGGCCATCTTTATCGATGGGGAATTCTGGCACGGCCATGATTGGGAAGAACGTAAGCACAAGATAAAAGCGAACCGCGAATTTTGGATTCCTAAAATAGAGCGCAATATACAACGTGACAGAGAGGTGAACGATGGTCTTGAAAATTTAGGCTACACCGTTTTTAGATTCTGGGAAAGTGAGGTCAAAAAGAACCTTGACGAATGTGTGAAAAAAGTGATTTTGCATTTGAGGTCCTTTGAAAAATAGACCACACATTTTTTGCTACGTTACAACACCGTTGGATCCCTTTCTGGAAAAATTGGCTACAATTGCTTTTTTACGATACTGAAGAATTGTAGCATGTCGGTCACTGGCAACTCAAAATCTTGATACTCTGGACTTTTGTTCAAGTTTGTGCAGAGAATGGCATTGGCCTTTTCTCTATATTCCACAATTTTCTTGCACAATATCCTGTCTTTGCAGATCATTACCTTTAAACTGTTCGGTGCTTTGATCTCACTGAGGTTTTTCTCATTGATTTCCAATTGCTCGCCGAGAACAACGGCTTTGTTCGGAATGGATTCGATAGATCCGTCATCCATTGAATCTCCCATTATCTCAAAAGCGACATATTTATTGCTTGTGACATGGTTCATTATGAAGCCAATTTTGGGCAATCGCTCAAGAAAGTCTATATCGGTGTGGTTTTTAATGTACTGTTTGTATTGATTTTGTGATACCAATGGGGCCATGATGAAGTACTTGCCAGGCTCGATATCATAAACTTTGTTGCTTTTTTTGGATAGCATATTGGTGTTCAGGTAAACGACTTCATTTTCATTTACTTCGTACATATACATTTCTGCAATGCTCAGTCCAAAATATTCAGCGATCTTGGTAAGGTTCTTTATGGGAATGTTGGCGTCTTTCTTTTCGTAAAGCTGAATGGTACGCAAACTGACCCCGATCGCATTTGCCAAATCTGTTTGACTGATCTTTTTTTTCTTCCTCAGTTGCTTTAATATAAGCATAAAATTGTATTATTGCGTAATAATCTTACACATATTGTTGAATACGCTATCCTTTGTCATATATCTGTAATTCGATTACAAGCAAATATAAAAAAATACGCAACTGTGTTTTATATGGCCCTTTTACCATAAAAAACCGTTGCATCATTACCTTAAATAATGTTCCCAATTAAACCTAGTACCATTATGTTCGAAGAAAATGACTTTGGCAAACCGATCAGTGAACAAATGTCTGCCATCTTGAGAAGAAATACCGACAAGGACGACCTTGCCAACATTGCGTCAAGAACCAACGTAAGCTTTTCTACAATCAGGGATGTATTGTATAGAACGAATAGTTTGACAAAAACAAATTCAAGGGCCATCAGACTGCTGATACGTACCGCTTTCGAAAATTCTTTCGCGAAACAGCTGCAAGCCGAGGGAGATAAACTGTTTTTAGACCAGTTCTTGCAATATGAAAACCTTGAACGTTTTTGACCATCGTTGAATACGGGGTTTTTGCGTATTTTTATGGTCGATCTTATCGATTGGTGCCTTGCAAAAAATCTACCCTTATTCGAAACTTCCCAATGTAGCGACCACCATTTTTGCCACAATTGGGCAGTTGGCCCATCAACATGGTGCCATAAACCTTTCTCAGGGATATCCAGATTTCGGGGTAGCTCCCGAATTGTTGCGATTGGTCAGCAAAGCGATGAACGAGGGCCACAACCAATATGCGCCAATGCCGGGTATTTTTACATTGCGCGAGACCCTCTCAGAAAAAATAGAGCGGCTGTATGGTCATTATTACCATCCTGAAAATGAAATGACCATTACCGCAGGCGCGACCCAAGCGCTTTTTACGGCCATAAGCGCTTTTGTCAAAAAAGGCGATGAGGTCATTGTGCCCCAGCCCGCATATGACTGTTATGAACCTGCCATTGAACTGTACGGCGGAAAGGTAGTGCCGCTATCTTTGAAAGGAATAGACTTTGCTTTTGATTTTGATGGACTGAAAAAGGCATTGACACCAAAAACGCGTATGCTGGTCATCAATACCCCGCATAACCCTTCGGGAAGTATTTTGTCAAAAGAAGATATGCGCAAACTTGAGCAACTGCTTAAAGACACCAATGTCATACTTCTAAGCGACGAGGTCTATGAGCACATCGTTTTTGATGGACAAAAACATGAAAGTGCGGCAAAATACCCTGAGCTTGCCAAACGCAGTATCATCTGCTCTTCTTTTGGAAAGACCTTTCATGTAACCGGCTGGAAAATGGGGTACTGCGTCGCACCAAAAGAGCTCATGCGAGAATTTCAAAAAGTGCACCAATACAACGTGTTCTCTGTAAACCACCCCATTCAACGGGCATTGGACACTTATTTGAAAAATACCGGACGCTATGAAGACTTAGGGGCCTTTTACCAACAAAAACGCAATTATTTTTTGAAAGCCATAGCTGCATCGCGTTTTACCTTTGCCCCTTGCTCGGGCACCTATTTTCAATTACTCGATTATTCTGCCATTAGTGACGAGCCCGACATTGTGTTCGCAGAACGGCTCATAACAGAATTCAAGCTTGCAAGTATTCCCGTTTCGGTGTTCTACCGAAACGGTTCTGAAGCAAGGCATTTACGGTTCTGTTTTGCCAAAACCCAAGAAACACTTGACAGGGGCGCTGAAATCATGATGAGAATCTAATTTGGTTTTCAATGACTGAGTGCAAGCTGCATCAACCAATCTGTCTGTTCATCATTACCTATGAAATAGGGGTGCTCACCAAACTTTTCAAAACCTTTTTTTTGATAGAATCGAATCGCATCATGGTTATGTTCCCAGACCCCAAGCCATAGCATTCTTTTGCCCATCTTTTTGGCCAGTTCGACCACTTTTTGCACTATTAGGCCCCCGATATTCTTTCCTTGGTGTTCTGGCAGTACATAGATTCGTTCCAGCTCGAGCGAAGAGGTATCCTTTAATTCGGTCTGGGCCCGATTTTGATTGATCTTGAAGTATCCGACAAGTTCGTCATCACTATAAACAAAATAGAAGAAGGCGTCTTTATTTTCAAGCTGCCTCTTCAAGGTCTCAATAGAAAAGGCTTCATTGACATAAGTGACAAAATCTTCTGGGTCATTGTCTTTTTCAAATGCCGCTACAAAGGTTTCCTTGGAAATCTTGACCAAAGCCGGTAAATTGTCGACGGAACATTGATGGAGCCGGATCATTCCACGTAAGTAATGTCTAAAAATAAAAAAGCCGAATCATCGATCCGGCTTTTTCAATTTTTTATGGGAGTGTTGTTTAGAGCATGAACAGCTTCTTTACCAATAGGGCAAAGCCACTGTAAAAATCATTTCTATAAACCTGAATCTCCTCTTGCATTGCTGTGTGGTTAAGCTCGGGTGCCATAGGGGTTAAATTAAGTTCGTTGATTTGGTTCAAAATTCTTATTCCAAAGCTACTAATAAGCGATTGCGCCCCAAAAAATATGTTGTGTATTTGAAGCTAATTGTTGCCAAAAAAACGAAGTGTGCCATTTTTTCGATGAAATGCACTATAGCACCATTTCGGGCACCTCATCACCAACGACCAATTTCCCTTCTGTTGCTGCCTTGATTTCATCGACCGATACCCCTGGGGCACGTTCTAATAGCAAAAATCCGTCATCGGTAATTTCGAGTACGGCCAGATTGGTCACGATTTTCTTGACACAGCCCACTCCTGTCAACGGCAAGGTACACCGTTTCAAT
>JANQOD010000095.1 GCA_028289745.1 Allomuricauda sp.
TGGAAACACATTTAAAAACAACCATACCATGAAAAATTTCTTTAAAATTTTGGCGTTGGTCTTTACCGGGCTGTTCATTTGGGCGGCCGCTGTACAGCACAACGACCCTGATTCGCTGCATTGGTACCTCCTTTATGGAATGGCGGCCTTGGCCTCTTTGTTGTTTGCCTTGGGAAACCTCAGGTTTCTATGGGCCGTTTTTCTTTTTGGATTTTATATCGGATTTGCCATTTATTATTGGCCAGAAAAATTCGAGGGTGTGACCATAGGTGAAGGTGATATCGTGAACGTAGAACGAGGAAGGGAGGCACTGGGTTTGGGCATCGCGGCACTTATCATGCTCATTTATGCCGTGCGCATTCGTGTCGCGAAGGGTTCATAGATCTAAATCGAACTCTTTTCGCAATAGTTCGATCGTGGGGTTTTTCTCTTTCAACTTTTGATATTTCTCTTCGGGGGTAAACGCATATTTCTGTACGGCCTCTTCATTTACGGCAATCTGTAGTTGAATGGAGTGGTTGTTCAATTTTTCCTTGAGATAATCTAAGAGCAGTTTTTGCTCACGCTCCACTTCCTTTTTCATGGTGTGGTTGGGCAATTCGATTTTGATGATATGGCCGTTCAACAATTTGGGGGTATCGGTCTGTAGGCTACTGGCCAAGATTCTTCTGCCCTTTTTGATAAGTTTTTTGGTGAAATCTCCCCAATGTTGCTGCATATCGGCTTCTGTGAACGGGTCATTTGGTAGGTCGTTTTTATCGACAAAGGCCGTCTCTTTGGTGTTTTGATGTTCTTTTTTTGCCTTGATGCTGGATAGCGAAAGACCTGACACCCTTTTTTGGGGATTTTCCAATACAATTTTTGGCGGTTCAGGAATTTCTTCGGGAGCAGATATGGCAGGTGGCCCTGTCGTTTCCCCAGAAATAACTTCCTCTGGTTTCTTCACCGCCGGCATTTCTTTTTCAGGGAGCGAGGTCGCCGACTCGGCGATTTCCCTTTTTTCAATGGGGGGTGGGGCATATATGGAAGACTCGCCATTTTTTTGGTCCTTAAAGTATGAAGCGGGTATTATCGCATCACCCTTTTTTTTTTCGCCCCCAAAGGTAAGCGATGCCAGTTGCATCAACATTAGCTCGACCAATAATCGCTGATTTCTACTGGTCTTGTACTTCAGGTCGCAGTCATTGGCAATCTCTAAAGCCCTCAACAGAAAAGCTTTTGATGTTTCTTCTGCTTGGTCTAAATATTCTTTTTTGACCGCTTCACCCACTTCCAACAACTCAATTGTGGCCTCATTCTTACATACCATCAAATCCCTGAAATGAGTGGCCAATCCGGTAACAAAATGATGTCCATCGAATCCGAGGGCAATGATTTTGTTGAAAAGCACCAAAAGACTTGGGATATCATTTTTTAAGATGAGTTCAACAGTTTTGAAATAGGTTTCAAAATCAAGCACGTTGAGATTTTCTGAAACTGCTTTTCGGGTCAACTGTTTGCCTGAAAAACTGACGACCCTATCAAAGATCGAAAGCGCATCACGCATCGCTCCGTCAGCTTTTTGGGCTATGATATGAAGGGCATCCTCATCGGCTTCCACCCCTTGTTCTTTGGCAATGTACTGCAAGTATTTGGCGGTGTCTTTGACCGTTATCCTTTTAAAATCAAATATCTGGCAGCGCGAAAGTATAGTGGGTATGATTTTATGTTTTTCTGTTGTGGCGAGAATGAAAATGGCATGCTTTGGGGGCTCTTCCAAAGTTTTCAGAAACGCATTGAACGCAGACTGCGAAAGCATATGTACCTCGTCGATGATATAGACCTTGTACTTACCCACCTGCGGCGGAATTCTCACCTGATCGATGAGATTGCGTATATCGTCAACAGAGTTGTTCGAAGCGGCATCGAGTTCAAAAATGTTGAAAGCAAAATCTTCATTTTCACCTTCGGTGCCATCTTGGTTGATTTTTTTTGCCAAAATACGTGCACAAGTGGTCTTGCCCACCCCCCTTGGCCCGCAGAAAAGCAGGGCTTGTGCCAAATGGTCATGCGCAATGGCATTTTCAAGGGTGTTGGTTATGGCCTCTTGGCCCACCACATCATTGAATGATTGGGGCCTATATTTACGTGCCGATACTACAAAAGGTTCCAAAATGGCATGATTATAGCTAAACACAAATATAGGAATAGGAGTGGTGATTCAATATATTGGTTTGTTCGTAGCATTAATATTTATCAACAATTAAGCTACCTTTGCCATTGCAGGCCACCTTATCGCTTCAACCATTTGGTTGGGGAGGAAAGTCCGGACACCAAAGTGCAACATAACGGGTAACGCCCGTCTCCCGATAATTATCGGGACGGACCAGTGCAACAGAAAGGATGTACAGTTAGGCTGTAGTGAAATCAGGTAAACTCTATGTGGTGAAACGTCATGTAAACCAGTGCCCCGATGGCTATCGGGAAAGGGTGGCACGCTCGAGCTGGAGGGTAGGCGGATAGAGATTTTGGGCAACCAAGATTTTAGATAAATGATAAGGAATCCTGAACCCCGGTAGTTATCGGGGCAGGACATACAGAATCCGGCTTATGGCCTGCTTTTTACCATTCGAAAAAACTAAAGGTACTTCCCCCATATTTTCTGCCCTCTTGAAAATGGAATAGTTTAGACAAATCGGTTTGTGAGGCATGCTCAATGATCAGAAGCCCATCTTCATTCAGCAGTTTTTCATCGAAAACCAATTCGACTATCTTTTGAAAATCATCTAGCATGAAGTTATAGGGGGGATCGCAAAAGATGATATCAAATTTCAGGTCGTTTCCCCTCAAAAATTTAAAAACATCCGCTTTGATCGTTTTGATGCCAAGTTCAAGTTCTTTCGAAGTCTTTGCAATATAGCTTATGCAAGCTGAATGGCCATCTACCGCTGTTACATCTCTAGAACCTCTTGAAGCGAATTCGTAGCTTATGTTGCCCGTACCTGCGAACAGATCCAATACCTTTAGCTCGTCAAAAAAAAACTTGTTGTTGAGAATGTTGAACAGCCCTTCTTTTGCCATATCAGTGGTTGGGCGTACCGGCAACTTTTTGGGTGCCACAAGTCGTTTGCCCCTATATTTCCCTGAAATGATGCGCATTTAAAGGGTACTTAAAAGTGTGAGGTCAATTGAATCTTCGCGAAGATGGTCAAAAAAGTAAGAGGAGTTCGTAAGCGTAAAGACCGAGATACTTTTAATATACCTGTAGCAGAGTGTATAAACCGAATCGTTTTCTTCAATTCTTCCAAACAGCTTCAGATGGTGCTTTTCAACATCGAGCCCCAATTGTTCGAACACAAAGAGCACATAGTACAAGAAGTCTTCTTTGGTTTGATAATTGAAGAAGTTGTACAACAAAAGACTTTTTTGGCGAACCACGATTATTTCAAGCGTTCTCTCGGTCACATGAACATAACAAATGGGCTCGGGACCTGTATTTTGCTGTTCCAGTAGGGTCTGTATCAAAACAGTGCCTGAATGCTTAAACTCAAATTCTCCATATTGCTCAAAAATGTAGTTATTCACATTGGTGTACGGCACATATACATTGACCATATCATGATTTTTGATTTCGTCGAAAACGATATGGTCACTGGGTAATATTTTGGTATTGAACTTCAGGTAATTGGGTAGCTCATCCGCATTGAAGAACACTTTGGGCACAATACTGAACAAGTTGTTTTGGTGCACGACCGAAACATTTGAAATCTGGTGCCGAGCAACATTTTTTTGGGCAAAGAGATTTTTTAATTCTTTCAGTAAAAGGTAAGGCGTAGATGCTGTCTTGAATACGAGTTGATCAGAATCAACGATTTTATTCCCGATGGTATCGATGATACAAAAAGAAAGTCCATTCAAGCCAACCTGAATGGACAATTTCTTATAAGGAGTATCAGTTATAGTGTTTTCGATATTATTGGTTTTCACCTTTTCTATCATAAATAGCCGGCCAATTACCACTGGTACTGACCTCTGTGAGCGAGCCGACCTTAATTTCGGTACCATTAACCTCTTCGACACTTATATGGGCATTTTCACGCTCTAAAAGATCTTTGGGCTGATCGTGCAGCACCACATCTTTTTTGGTTTTTGCCTCAAACACCGGGGCCCGGTAACCGCTCTTATCGATGATGTCGGCTTTTAATTCAAACTTTTCATTGTTTTGGCCGAAGGGCACATTCATCATGGTCTTGTACCGATCACTGTTTTTGAACAAAGAATCGCGAACCCCAACAAAACCTAAAGTGTCGATGATGATCGTATCTTTTTGCAACTCAATTTGATATATCTTGTCATAGCGCATAAAAGAAGAGTCGCGTTGTTGGGTTATCGTAAACTTGGCGGTATCAACAAATTGAACGAGACCATTGAAATCATTCGCATATTTTCCATTGACCGTTTTATGGGCCTCTTGTGCATTACGGATATCCTTAAGCTTGGCAATAACGGCTGCATAGCGCTCTTGCTTCACCTTTTCGAACTGAATTGGCGCCGTGATGGAGTTATAGATAAGATAACCCATAAAAATACTCAAAAGGCCAAACAATAGAATCAAAAAAGGCTTTGCTTTCAGCGGCAAGAATTTATCAATGATATATACCAACAAGAAAGTTACAAGGCATATACCGACTACAAT
>JANQOD010000096.1 GCA_028289745.1 Allomuricauda sp.
CTTGATCTCGTCTAGGTTTTCAATCTCATCCTCAAGGTATTCGGCATACTCTTTGAGTTTCTCAACCGGATAATCTCCTTTCAAATTCACATTAAGAATTGGAAAGGCTTCGGCAAGATTCAGGTCGAAAACATTGGGTTCTACCTTGGCTCCGTTAAAAATGGGCCAATCTTCACCGGCCTTTTCCGCATCTACCTCATCTTTCACCTCTTGTTTTGCCGCTTCAACGGTGATATTTTCGTCAAATTCGACCACGACCATTGAATAATCTTCTTGAGAGGTAGAGGTCATCTCAACAAAATTGCTCACGTTTTTAAGGCGTTCTTCCAAAGGGTCGGTGATAAGACGCTCCATATCCTCAGCGGTATTGCCCGGATAGATAGTGCTCACGTAAATCTTGGTCTCTACCGCCTCGGGAAATTCTTCGCGCGGCATCGAAAAATAGCTGGATATTCCAATGGACAAGAAAATAGCGATCATCACATAAATAACCGAGGGGTTATCTATGGCCCAAGATGACAGTCTGAACTCTTTATTGGCGATCTTTTTGGCTTTTTCCATGATATGATTTAGTTGTTGACCGTATTTTCTATGTTGAGGATTTTGACCTTTTGGTTGTCCCGGACGCTTCTGGCACCTTCAATGATGATGTTGTCGCCATTTGAAAGACCCGAAAGTACTTCAACAAAGTCACCTTGGGTCTTGCCCAGTTGTATAATGGCCTTTTTGGAAATTCTTTCACTTTCTGAACCATTTTCCGCTACCACGTAGACATACTGCTCTCCGACCGCGTTTTCAGAAACAACACTTTGAGGGATCAAAATGGCTTCTTTGTTGCTGTAATCGTTGATCTTGGCAATTGCCGTTAAGTTGGGCTTTATGGCGCCATCTTTATTGGGAACAGGAATTTCAACGCTAAAGGAACGATTGCCGGGATTGATAAAATTACCGGTTTGTCTTATTTTGGAGGATACGCTACTGCCCAGTACCGGAAAATATACTTCAACCGGTTTGCCGGGAGTAACGTTTGGTAAGTGCGCCTCAGGAACTTCGACCTCTACGTACATATCTGAAAGGTTGACAATTCGAAACACTTCTGAACCTTGCCCCGGGGCAACAACGGTGCCTTGATCTTTGATGATATCGTCTACGATTCCAGAGAAGGGGGCCCTAATGGACGATTTCCCTACTTGGCTTTCCAATTGTTTTACGGCACTATGTTGAGCCTCATATTGCGCCTTTGCTTGGAGATATTGAATTTCAGACCCGATGTTTTGGTCCCATAACCTTTTTTGTCGTTCAAAAGTGGTCTTTGCCAACGCAGCTTGTGTTTTCAATTGCGCCAACTGGCTTGACAGGCCCCCATCATCAATCGAAGCCAATAGCTGCCCCTTCGAAACACGCTGCCCTTCCTTAACGTAAATACGGTATAAGGTTCCGGATATTTCAGGGTACACCAAAACATTTTGGTCGGTCATTACATCTCCCTGAAGTTCCAGATAGTGGTGAAATTCTTGGGGTTGAACGGTCATGGCCGTTACCAGGGGAAGCTTGGCATTTTCGTCCAATTCAGCTATGGCCGAATCCAATAACCTTACTTGGTCTTCCAAGGCTTTGAGTTCTTGCGATATGCTGGATCGTTTTTGTCTTATGGCTTCCAGATCATTGCCGGCAATAACGTCCCCGACCGAACCGGAGTCGCCTCCACCGCAAGAAGCCAGAATCATTCCTAGGATTGATAATTGAACTATTTTTTTCATTATTTTTTATGTTTAATCGTTGATGGGTTTAAATGTTCAAGAGTTTAATTGAGACTTATACAGACCATCTAACATTGCCAAAATCTCAGTTGGTTCTTTTCTAATGCTATCGTAATCTTTTGTTTTTAAAAATTCCATGTCCACTGAAAGAATGGATTGGTTCAAAAGTTCAAGACCAGAGCTGTACGCGATTTCTGTAAAGCGAGCTTTGTCTTTATTGGAATGTCTCCCTGTTCCTTCGGCAATGTTTGAGGAAATTGATATTGAAGATTTTCTCATTTGACTTATTAATCCAAATCGGTCATCATCAGGAAATTTTTTGGTCACTTTATAGATTTCAAAGACCAGTTCCCTACTTTTTTGCCAAACATTCAATTTCTCGAAGGAAAATGTTCTCATGACTTGTAAACTTTTAAACCCATTAACTTCCATTATTCAGAATTCAGGATGATTTCCAATGCTGTTTTTCTATTGATCACATCCACCATTGACTGTAGGTATTCTTGTTGGGTGGAATATAATTGGGTCTGTGCCTGTCTCAATTCAAAACTGGTGGCCAGACCTTCTGAATATTTTGTCTGGTTTTTATTTTCTATGCGCTCTGCCAACGCCAGATTGTCTTTTGAGGTTTGATATTCTTCAATGGCCAATATGTAGTTGCTCTTTGCATTTTCAAGCTGTAGGTGAATCTGTTCTTCGGCTTCGGTTAACTGGGTCTTGGCCTTCTCGTATGCTATTTTGGCCCGCTGGGTGCTGGCATTTCTTTTTAAGGAGCTGAAAATGGGAATGTTCAAGTCTACCCCAAAAGTGGAGAAGCCGAACCAGTCTTGTCCTTGATCGAAAAACGAGAACCGTTCACCGAAAGAAAGTCCGCCGTAGTTGATAAAAGCGTTCAGTGTGGGCAGTGCCCGGCTCTTTGCCAACTTCAGCTCAAAGTAGCGTTGTTCGTTAAGGTTCTGTACAATTTTATAATCGACATTGTTTTCGATATTGAAATCGGAATCCAATAGATCAAAGGTGATTTTTTCTTGGGTCAGTACATCGAGGGTTTCGGTAAGTTCGGTATTGCTGCCGATAGGAAGCCCCATGACCAAGTTCAACATCTGTAGGGTAATTTTCTCCAATCGTTGGGCATTTTTCAACTGGCTTTCGATTGAAGACAGCGTGATCTGCAATTGATCGACACTTTCTTCATCGCCCAAACCGTTTTCATATATTTTCTTGGTCTCGTAAAGGTTCTTTTCCAGGGTCTTTCTGTTCTTTTCAAGAATATCGACACTTTCTTGGGCCAACAATACATTGCCATAGGCTTCGATGACCGCTTTTCGAACATCGAGGTCGGTTTTTTCTTTGTTGTTCTGACTGTAATCAAGAAACGCTTTTGTCGCCTGTACCCCAACAATATACGAGCCATCAAAGATTTGCTGTGTCAGCGTGCCCGTTGCTGAGATTTGCTGTGGCTGGCCCAAAGGGGTTTCGAAAAATGTGCCCGGTTCTTGTCCCACGATTTCTCCGGGAAGCTGTACCACTTGTTGTTTCAATTGGTTTTGATAGCTGACCGTTCCATTGATCTGTGGCAGGCCCGTGGCAATGGTCTCCCACTTTTGCTTTTGGGCATCAATCAAATCTCTACTCGCGTTAATGGACTGGTAGTTATGTTCTAAAGCATAGGCAATGGCCTCATTCAACGAAAAGGAAGTTTTTGTTTCCTGGGCACCCAATGGAATGGTGCCAAGCAAAATAAATAATCCCGTTTTGATGATCGTTCGCATTTAATCTTGGTTTGAATTGATGATTTCGTTCAATATTTTTCGTCCCTTTGGGGTAACGATGCCCCGTAGATGGTATTCTAGAAAATAATCTTCCAGTTCTATTCTCGAGAACTTTGACATCGGGAAAAGATCTTGATCGCCCAAACTTATCGCACCTGAAAAATAAATTCGTGCCACAAACTGCACATTCAGATTTTTTCGGTAGATACCGATTTCAATTCCCCTTCTAATGTTATCGATCAAGCACTCGTGCATTACCTCAATCTCTTTTTTCTTGAGCGTTTCAAAAAGTCTGGGATAGTATTTCCGTAACTGATATAATGTGGAGGCCTTTTCATTCTTCAATCGAATCATGACGAATTTTTTGATTTCGTACAATTCTTCGATAGGGTTTTTCTCAAGGGCTATTATTTGGTCTATCCCGTCAGAGATTGACCAGAAAAGGTTCATCGTGGCCTCCTCCACCAATTTGGTCTTATTCTCAAAGTGACTGTAAATGGTTTTTTTTGAGATGCCCATTTCATGGGCCAGGTCATCCATCGTTACACTTTTGAAACCTAGGTTCAAGAACAGTTCTGTAGCTCTATGCAAAATTTCTTCTCTCATGTGGGCGCCAAAAATAAAACAGGAAACTTTAAAAACCAGAAAAGTTTCCAAAGTTTTACATTTTTTTAACGCATTACTAATCTCGGGGCAATCCTCTATTATTTAGACGTAAGAACGAGATATGATCGGACAACACATTTGTTTTTTCTTAAGAGTATCGTTGAACCCATCGAAGGGAGAAGGCCCATTTTTAAACTTCTGGATCCTTTTTTTCATCTTCTTGGGTTCTGTCAACATATGCTTTGTATGCTTGTTCACCTTCTTCTTTCCAAAATTCGTCATAGAGCTTCCATTCAGAAAAATCCCTTCGCATGGGGCCACATTTTTCTGAGCTGAACCTTCTTTTCGATTTTCTTCTTCGAGAGCCATTCTTTCTGGGACCGCCCGATCCAAAGCCAAAAAATATCTTTGAAAGAACTAGTAGTCCAAAAGCTTGCCAATAGGTAATAGTGGCCAGTCCGAATAGATCGGGCATCAACCAATTCCACAACCACATGACCACATAGCCGAACAGCAAGAAAAAAAGTATGGCCAAAATGATCATAAAGAAAACTTTAAAGGCTTTGGTCACGTAATATTCAGCCTTTCTTTCCATTCTTTTTTCAATGTGATTTTTATGTTCCATAGTTTTAAGTTTTATCTTTTTTTTTGTTTTCCAAGTTTTTGAGCAGTATCGACATGGCCCTATGTCGTCGTGACATTAGGGTGCCCTGTGAAATGCCCGTTTGTTCTGAGATTTCGCGATAGCTGTATCCTTCAAAATCGACCGCCAATATGATGTCTCGATAATCAGGTTTGAGTTCGGTTACCACCTGCTTCAACTTTTTTATGAGCGGTTCAGGATATTCGAATTCATCTTTCCCGTAAAAAAGCCCAGCAAATTCTGTCCACAGGTCTTCAAGTGCCGAATCGTCATATAATCTTTCTTTTTTGGTGCGCATGACATCGATTATTTTATTTCTGACCGAACGGTACACAAAGCCGGCAATATTGTCAATTGGCGACGGATCTGATCTTGAGAACAGCTTCAGGGCCACATCTTGAACAATATCTTCGGCATCGCTTTCGGCCGTAGTGTCGATTTTTGACCGCACGTATCCCTTGAGCGATTGATACTCATCGGTGAAAAAGTCTGCCAGTCTTTTACGGTTTTCTTGTTCTGAAGTCATTTCACGGCAATTGGCGCCAGCTTTCATTCTTATAGACGATGGTTTTCAAAACCATTGCATTTTTAAGGGTGATCACGGTATCGATTTGACGTCAGTGTATGTCATTTGTAACAATGGGTGTATTTTTAACCAAAATTGGTCACATGCAGTCCTTAGAATTTTACCGTGAAGAATTCACCGAATATCTGGGCAAAAAGATAGTTTCAAAAAAACCGGAAAACCTATATGGCCCGGTCGTCTACATTTTGGGTCTGGGCGGTAAGCGTCTTCGCCCCATTTTAACCTTAATGGCCGCCGATTTGTTCGGCGGTGACCATAAAAAAGCTTTTGATGCTGCAATGGCCATTGAAGTGTTCCACAATTTTTCTTTGGTACATGACGATATCATAGATGTTGCCCCTTTGCGCCGTG
>JANQOD010000103.1 GCA_028289745.1 Allomuricauda sp.
CTGTATTTCTGGGTCACCAAACTCATTGTAGTGCTGTTCGTTCAACTGGGCCAGCATGTCGAGCATCTCCCGTTTGCTATTTTTCGAAATGCCTTCGGGGTCGTTCAAATAGAGCACAGGGTCTTTGGCGGCCCTGAACTGTACCCCTTGGTGCATGGAATGAAGAAATCCGTTGCCCCACAAACGCGTATAAAGGGGCTGTCCGTTTGGCCTGCCACTACCTCTTGATAGCAGCACAGTGAATGCTGGCAGATTTTCATTTTCGCTACCTAGGCCATAGCTCAGCCATGATCCGATGCTGGGCCTGCCCGGTTGTTGTGATCCCGTCTGAAAAAAAGTTACCGCGGGGTCGTGGTTGATGGCCTCGGTAAACATCGATTTGATGATACAGAGCTCATCGACCATTTTGGCCGTGTAGGGTAGGAGGTCACTCACCCAAGTACCGTTTTTACCGTATTGCTTGAAGCCGAAAAGGGAGCCTACCAACGGAAAACTATCTTGCCCAGAGGTCATGCCCGTGAGGCGTTGCCCCTGACGTACCGATTCGGGCAGATCTTCGCCCCGTCTTTTGTTCAATAATGGTTTGTAATCGAAAAGCTCCAATTGTGAGGGGCCGCCGCTTTGAAACAGATAAATAACACGCTTTATTTTAGCGGGATGGTGCAGGGTATTGAGAATTCCTTTTGCCCCCAAAGGCATACCGGTTTTTGAGAACAGTCCCGTTTTCTCATCTTTTGAGAAAAAATTGCAGCCCATTAGAGAAGCAAGTGCCATACCTCCGATACCAAAGGCCGATTTCTTGAAAAACGTACGTCTGTTATAGTGCAACAGGTTTTCTTCGAGTATCTTTTTCTCGCTCATCCTCTTATGATTGTTTCATCTAGATTAAGAATTGCATGTGCGGTCAGGGCCAAGCCTGCCCACTCTTTTCTTGAACCGATGTCGTCTTTTGAAAATTCGCCGATGGCCAAGTATTCGTCGATGTTGATCTCACCCTTTTCGATTTTCGACATCGAATTGGCATAAAATGTCTTGAGGGCCTTCATTTCTTCCTCATTGGGAAACCTAGAGGTCGCCTTTCTGAACAATAGCAAAATTTGTTCATCCACACCATTTGTTGCTTTGCTGGTCTGGTACGCCATTGCACGTGCAGCCTCTATCAATTGTGGGTCATTGAGCAATACCAACGCTTGAAGGGGTGTATTGGTCTCTTCGCGTTTTACTGAACATAGGTCACGCGAAGAGGCATCAAAGGTCATCATACTGGGTGGGGGAACCGTACGTTTCCAAAAGGTATAAAGGCTTTTTCGATATAGGTTTTTGCCTTCGCTCAATATATACCTAGCTGTACTGCCACCGCCTCCGCCGGTTGTTTCTTCCCAAATGCCTTCTGGTTGGTAGGGCTTGACACTGGGGCCACCTACGGTTTTGTTGAGAAGGCCACTGATTTTCAATGCTTGGTCGCGTATGGTTTCTGCGGGCAGTCGTAATCTTGGGGCCCTTGCCAGCCAAATATTTTCAGGATCTTTTTCGAGTAGTTGATCGGTTGTTTTTGTACTTTGCCGATAGGTGCTCGACATGGCGATATATTTGATGAGCTTTTTGAGGTCCCAGCCTTCTTCCATGAATTTGACCGCCAAAAAATCAAGTAACTCAGGATGGGTGGGCAGTGAGCCTTGGTTACCGAAATCATAAGAACTTTCGACCAATCCTTTGCCGAACATCTTTTGCCAAACCCGGTTGACGACAACCCTTGCCGTCAAGGGATTGTTTTGGTGAAAAAGCCATTTTGCCAGTCCCAATCGATTTTTCGGGTACTCTTCAGGGAACGGTAGAATACGATCTGGCGTGGCGGGCGATACCTGTTCTGTGGGTTGGTCGTAGACCCCTCGATCCAAAATATAGGTGGGTCGCGGTTCTTTCATCTCTTTCATGACCATTACCGGAACTTCTTCTTTTTCGTATTCGCCCATGTTCACAAAGTCGAGCACCCCTTGGGCCTCTTCTTTGGTCACCATAACATAAGGCTCGGGAATTTCATCGGCACTCGATAGCAATCCTTTTTCATCAATATTGTTGAAAAAGCCGAATAATTGAAAATGTTCTTTTTGACTGATAGGGTCGTATTTATGGTCATGACAGCGGGCGCACTCCATCGTCATGCCGAGAAAGGCCGTGCCAAAGGTGTTGGTACGGTCTTCGACATATTCAATGCGATATTCTTCAGGGATTACGCCACCTTCTGCGGTAATCTTGTGATTGCGGTTAAAACCTGTGGCCAGAATGGTCTCTTTGGTCGCGTTGGGCAGTAAATCGCCTGCTAATTGTACGGTCACAAATTCATCATATGGCGTATTTTCATAAAAAGCTTTGATGACCCAGTCACGCCACGGCCACATGGTACGTTCAAAATCGTCTTGATACCCATGGGTATCGGCATAGCGGGCGACATCCATCCAGCTTGCTGCCATACTTTCTGCATAATCAATTGAATTCAAGAACGAGTCTATGAGCATTTCATAGGTGCTTTCTGAAGCATTGGCAATAAAGGTGTCAATCTGCTCCAAATCTGGAGGAAGGCCAGTGATATCAAAAGATATGCGTCGAATCAACCGTTCGTTGGAAGCTCTCGGGGAGGGTTCATAGCCCTTGTCGTTAAGTTTTTTTAAGATGAAGGCATCGATTTCATTTGAGCACCATTGATCTTCGATGGTTTTGGGAATTCTTGGTTTTGATGGCTTAACAAAAGCCCAGTGCTCTTTATATTCTGCCCCTTGTGCGACCCATTTTTTCAATAGTTCTTTTTCGTGGTCGGAAAGCATTAGATTTGACTCTGGGGGCGGCATTACTATTCCATGATCTTCTGAAAAAATACGCTTTACGAGTTCACTTCTCTCAACATCGCCAGGTACAATGGCGTATCGATCACCCTTTTCGCCCAAGGCCTTATAGGCCCTTTCGGCAGTGTGCAGCGAGAGGTCGGCCTCAATGGCATTCTCATCGGGGCCGTGACACTTGAAGCAACGATCTGATAAGATAGGTTTGATGTGCAAGGAAAAATCAACGGTATCGGGCAACTTTCCGATTTGTTCAGCAGTTGAAACAGACTGGTATTGCAGTCGTTCTTCTTGTTTGCAGCCTGCCAAAAGAAGTATCAAACATATAGAAAACAAGCTTGCCCCCTTAAATCCTTTGAAAAAAGCGGTCACTTTTATGGCTAAATACTTTTCAAAAGACATATTTGAAAACATATTGCTTTAAAATAACGTATCAAAACAGCGATTTCAAGTAATTTCGACCAGTAACATTGGCATTAAGCCCAAAATAATGTTGCTTTCCACTACCCTGCAATGGTATACAGGTCGTTTTGCCCATTGAAAGAAAACAAAATAGTGCTAATTCCCTAAAATGGTGAAACTCTGTAGCTTGTCATTGTTGTTGGCAATGAGTATGCTGTTTTTACCGCCAACGTTGATTTCAATGATCTTTTTAGCATCTTTTCGGGCAAAAAGTCCACTCATGTATGATGTTACCGTCGAAAAGCTTCCCTTGCCATTTCCCAATAGTAAAATGCCCGTACCCGCATCATTTCTTGGCGTCTCTATTTCTGAAACGAACAAATTTCCTATGGCCAATACATCAAGGTTTCCATCCCCATTAAAATCGTCGACCAGCATATCGTTGATATTCGATAGCTGTGCCCTGTTAGGAAGCGCGTGTATTTTGAACTTTCCACCACCTAGGTTTTCAATATAAGAGGATGCAAAGGTGTCGGCCTTGTAATTGAGGGCATTTTCAAGATTTTTGTCTCCATATACTTGTTCAAGCTCCAAAGCAGCGAACACATCGTATTTTTTGAATTTTTCTTTGAGCATGGGCACCTGTTCAGATGAACATGAAAACCCTCTAAGGGGGTAGTGTTTGTCTTGATTGTAATACCCCAGTACGATATCGTAGTTGCCATTGCCGTCAAAATCGTTGTAGTAGATATCGAACGGTTCTTCTTTCGATGTCTTGTATTTGTAATTCAGGCCAAGGTTGCCGGCAACGTAATCGACATCGCCATCATTGTCAAAATCACCTTTTTCTATGCTGAACCACCAACCCGATGATTCTGGAAGCCCAGTTTGCAGATCCTTTACCAATTGTCCGTTTTCATTTTTGAAAAAGGTAATGGGCATCCATTCACCGACCAGGGTCAAATCTACATCTCCATCACCATCGTAATCGCTCCATACCGCATCGGTCACCATTCCTATATTCTCTAATTCACTTGCGAGATTCTTTGTGACATTGACCAACTGCCCATTATCATTTTGTAGAAGCATGCTACTAGCGGGCATGGGATATTGATGGGGCCAATGTCTGCCACCGACAAAAAGGTCTACATCACCATCACCATCATAATCATGGGCTTTGACAATAGAGCCACTGTCCCTACCAATATTGGGTATGGCCGCTTTTGTAAAGCTGCCCTTGCCATCATTGATGTAAAGACGATCAACATAATGATAATCGTTTACCGGGTATTCATTGCCACCACTTACCACAAAAAGATCTTGGTGGCCATCGCCGTTGATATCGGCAAATAGCGCATCGATATCTTCATAGCCTCTTTCACCATGCCAAAAGGCTTCATTGTCATTTGTAAAGCCGCCATCGGGTTTTTGGACGAAAAGTGAAGCACTATGGTTTGATGCCCCACCTATAAAAATGTCTTCTAATCCATCGTTGTTGACATCACCCTTGGCCAAAGCTGGGCCAAATTGAGATAATTTATGGGGAAGCAGCACCTGTTTGG
>JANQOD010000156.1 GCA_028289745.1 Allomuricauda sp.
GAAATTATCGACTGGGCAGGCCTTCATGTGTTTTTGATGCTGCAGCGATTGGCACAACGAACGGCTGAGATGCATGTAGCTCTGGGATCTGAATTTGGCGACACGGCCTTTCATCCCACCCATTTCAACGGCGACTATGAGGTGTGGCTCAAAAATAGGCTGCTCTACCAATTTCAAAACCGCTTGAACGTTGTCGAGAACAATATTCATCGGCTTGATGGGCTTTCTTTAGAGCTGGCAAAAGAGTTTTTAGAGAGAAAGAATGATATCAGAAAGCGTTTTGTAAATTTTGATTGGACGAAGTTCAAGGGAGAACGTATTCGCATTCATGGAGACTATCACCTGGGTCAAGTATTGGTAAAAGATGATGACTTCTACCTCTTGGATTTTGAAGGAGAGCCCGAGAGTACGATTCGCGACAGAAAAGTGAAACAGCCCCCATTGAAAGATGTGGCCGGCATGTTCAGGTCGTTTCACTATGCCATTTATTCTACTATTTTCAATGATGGTGACGATTTTCCGTATTCACAGGAAGACTTGTTCAAGGCAGGCGAAATTTTGTATCGCTATTTCATCGCCGTATTCTATGATAGCTATTTGAACCTGATCCAAGAAAACAACCTGAACATCGGGTATTCACAAGAGCGCACCTTTATCTTAAAATACTGTATGCTCGAGAAAGCGGTCTATGAACTGGGCTATGAGATGAACTCACGACCGTTATGGGCGGTAATTCCACTTGAGGGCATAATGGGCATAATCAATGAAACCAACTAACAAAAACAATATATATGGCCAACGTAAAACCACATAGTCTTTTTACTGAATTCGATATTGATCTGTTCAAAGCGGGGAAACACTATCGACTTTTTGAAAAAATGGGCTCGCACCTTATAGAGGTCGATGGTGAAGAGGGTACTTACTTTGCGGTATGGGCACCAACGGCCAAATCGGTCTCGGTGGTGGGAGATTTCAACTATTGGATCGAGGGTGACCATCAATTGTATGTACGATGGGACGAAAGTGGCATTTGGGAAGGATTTGTGCCCGGAGTGGGCAAGGGCGCAAAATACAAGTACAAGATACATTCGCACAACAACGATATCAAGACCGAAAAGGCCGACCCCTTTGCACGTTATTGTGAACAACCGCCCAAAACGGCTTCCATCGTTTGGGATGATGACTATAAATGGAAGGATAAGGATTGGATGGGGTATCGAAAAGATAAAAATGCATTGGACAAACCCTTCTCGGTCTATGAGGTGCATTTGGGCTCATGGAGGCGCAAGGGAGACAACGAGTTCCTGTCCTATAAAGAATTGGCAAAAGAATTGGTCGATTATGTTACGGAAATGGGCTTTACCCATGTTGAGTTCATGCCCGTCATGGAGTATCCATTCGACCCTTCATGGGGGTATCAATTGACCGGATATTACGCACCGACATCGCGGTTTGGTGAACCTGAACATTTTAAGTTGCTGGTCGATAAACTGCACCAAAATGACATAGGGGTCATTCTAGATTGGGTGCCCTCACATTTTCCTGAAGACGCCCACGGACTTGGTTTTTTTGATGGGTCGCATCTGTACGAGCACCCTGATAGAAGAAGGGGCTATCACCCCGACTGGAAGAGTTTGATTTTCAATTATGGCAGAAACGAGGTGCGGGCCTTTTTGATCAGCAATGCCATTTTTTGGTTGGATCGGTACCATGTTGATGGGCTGAGGGTCGATGCCGTGGCGTCTATGCTATATTTAGATTATTCCCGTGAAGATGGTGAATGGGAGCCCAATATGTACGGGAATAACGAAAACCTTGAGGCCATGTCATTTTTGAGGGAGCTCAACGAAGAAGTGTACAAACGCTTCGAGGGAATTCAAACCATAGCCGAAGAATCAACGGCCTTTTCAGGGGTCTCAAAACCCGTACAATATGGGGGCCTTGGTTTTGGTATGAAATGGATGATGGGCTGGATGCATGATACGCTTGAGTACTTCAAAAAAGAACCGATTTATCGGAGGCACCACCAAAACGATATCACCTTTAGCCTGACCTATGCCTTTACCGAAAACTTCATGCTTCCTTTCTCGCATGACGAAGTGGTATATGGCAAACAATCGCTGATATATCGAATGCCCGGCGATGAATGGCAGCGTTTCGCCAATCTCCGCCTATTGTTTGGTTACATGTTCACGCATCCCGGTACCAACCTGATTTTTATGGGTGGTGAATTCGGTCAGACCTCTGAATGGAATTTTCAACAGAGCCTTGATTGGCATTTGACCCAATACGGTTTTCATTCGGGCATTCAAGAGCTGATGAAAGATTTGAACGCCTTGTACAAAAAATATCCGGCCCTGCATGAAAAACAGTTCAGTCCCGAAGGGTTTCAGTGGATAGATTACGGTGATGGCGAGAATTCGGTCTTGACCTATATCAGAAAAGGCCATGATCCGAAGAATGACCTCATCATAGCTTGTAATTTCACTCCGATGCCCCGCGAAGATTATAAGGTAGGTACTCCTAAATCAACCCAATTAAAACTTGTTTTCAACAGTGATGACAAAAGGTACGGGGGCAGTGGTATGGGCAAAAAGACCCTTAAGCCTTCCGATACGGTATGGCATGGTCACGATAAATCTGTTCAAATGACCCTGCCACCTTTGGGGGTATTGGTGTATAAATGATTCTACTACAACGATATAGTGCACAACTTGTGAAAAATATCATTTTTAGTTCTCACGGTAATGTGCTTCTTTTGTGGGTTTAATTAGCCAAAAATGATTATCACCACCGAAATTGCAAGAAAAGGCAATCAGTTTCCGAATGAGATTGTTGACTTCAAGCAAGAGAATGAGAGGCTTTACTTCACCACCAAAAATGGGGTCATTTTAGAGATTACGGTACTTCGTGATAGTGCCATACGTTTCAGATATGCCACTGAGCACGTGTTCGAACCTGATTTCTCATATGCCATCAGCAACGATGCGAGTGCGGGCTACAATGTTCTGGAAGTCGAGGATGAAAAACAAGAATACATCATCACCACTTCAAAAGTGAAGGTGTATATCGACAAAGGCAATTTAAAGACCCAGATCACCGATTTAGAAGGTCTGGTCATCGCTGAAGATGAGACAGGTTTTCATTGGGAAGAAAACTTTGATTACGGTGGCAACATCGTCAAGATGAGCAAAGTGACCCAGTCTTCAGAAAGTTTTTATGGTCTTGGTGACAAGGCCTCACATACCAATCTCAAAGGAAAAAGGGTCAATAATTGGGTGACTGACTCATATGCCTATGGCAAGGATCAAGAACCTTTGTACAAAGCCATACCGTTCTACGTCGGCCTTCACAACGATGTGGCCTATGGGGTCTTTTTCGATAATTCGTTCAGCACTTATTTTGATTTTGCCCATGAACGCCGCAATGTGACCAGTTTTTGGGCTGATGGGGGCGAGATGAACTATTATTTTTTCTACGGCCCCGAAATATCACAGGTTGTTGGGGCCTATACCGATTTGACCGGTGTACCAGAACTGCCACCTTTATGGGCATTGGGTTTTCATCAGTCAAAATGGAGCTATTATCCAGAAAAAAAGGTCAAACAGATCGCTTCGACCTTCCGAAAGCTAAAGATACCTTGTGACGCCATTTATTTGGATATCGATTACATGAATGGGTTTCGTTGCTTCACTTGGGATAACCGTCGTTTTCCAGACCCAAAAAAATTGGTCGATGACCTCGAAGGCATAGGGTTCAAGACAGTAACGATGATCGACCCGGGCCTAAAGATCGACCGAGATTATTGGGTCTATCAAGAGGCGATGGAGAACGATTATTTCTGCAAACGGGCCGATGGCCCCCATTTCAAGGGCAAGGTATGGCCCGGCGAGTGCAAATTCCCTGATTTTACAAAGCCCGAAGTTCGTGAATGGTGGGCAGGCCTATATAAAGAAATGATTGCCGAAATCGGAGTGCACGGGGTTTGGAACGACATGAACGAACCTGCCATAATGGATGTGCCTACCAAAACAGCAAATCTAGACGTACGCCATGATTACGATGGGCATCGTTGCAGCCATAGAAAGGCGCATAATGTATACGGCATGCAAATGGCCAGGGCAACATTCAAAGGATTGAAGAAGTTTTCTTTTCCGAAGCGTCCATTTGTGCTGACACGTGCCGCATACTCGGGCACGCAGCGCTATTGTGCCACCTGGACAGGCGATAATGTCGCAACTTGGGAACACCTTTGGATCGCCAATGTGCAGGCCCAGCGTATGTGTATGAGCGGTTACTCATTTGTAGGCTCTGATATAGGTGGTTTTGCCGAACAACCGAACGGAGAGCTTTTTGTAAGGTGGATCCAACTTGGGGTTTTTCACCCTTTTTGTCGTGTGCACTCGAGCGGTGATCATGGGGATCAAGAACCATGGTCGTTCGGTGACGAGATAACCGATATCGTCAGAAAGTTCATCGAATTGCGCTATGAGCTCTTGCC